>CAACVY010000024.1 GCA_900661335.1 uncultured bacterium
AATTTCATTGGACGAATCCAGCGCGACACCGTCCAAGGATTGGAGGAGCGAGCGGCGGAGGGGCCCCCATCGTTGGGCGGACATGAAGTCCGCGTCGCAGCGGGGCAAGATCGGAAGGTTTTTTCCGACGCGCTGGTTAGGGCGCGCGCACCAGTTCGTACCAGATCGTCCGACACTCGGGGCCAACGGACCACGAGGAACGCCCTTCGGCCTGAGTGACTGGCACACGGTCTCGGCGATCGCCCTTGGGGTCGAGTGCGTAGACCGCTTCGATCCGTCCCTCGAGTTCACAATGGATCGGAACTCCATTGACGACTGTGGGGCCGTGGCCCCACCGGTGACCCACGCTGGTGCGCTCTGCGTTCCATTGCATTTCCTGGTTCTCGGCGCGTCCTACCGCCACCAGGAGCATCCGAGCCGCGGACTCCAATGGCCGTCCGTCTAGGCTCGTCAGCCCTACGACCGCGTAATCTCGGTCCACGGCACCGACCGAAAGTTTCCAACTCCCGAGTTCGAACGTGCGGCGGCCGACCATGCCCCAGACGGCACGAGTCGCGGGCGTGTTGACTGTGACATGGGCGCGCGAGGGGTCGGTGGCATCCCACACGACCCGGCCGTCGGGGCTGGCGAGGCGGGAAGGCGCGTTGGTAGGCACGGCCGCGAGCGGAGTCGAGGATTTCGGCGCGATGCCCAGTCGGGCCTGCAGCGAGAGCGCGGCAGGCGGGCGCTGGTGGACCGTACCGGCGACCACATCCGCAAGCGGGGGGAGGTCTCCCCGTACAAAGAGGTGCCGGAACAAGCCGAGCGTCGCGAGTTTGACGGGATGCCCGACGAAGCCGAAGTAGCCGCCCAAGGTGTCGCGATTCCATTCTTCACCGGAGTTCGAATAGGTGAAGAAAAACACGCCATCCCAGTCCTGCCGGGCGGCCATCATCGCGGCGAACGGCACGGTGGAGGCGGCCGCGTCGTGCGGCGCGGGGATGTTCCACTCGGACATCGTGAACGGGCGGTCGAGCAATCGCCAGGTGGCGCGTTCGCTGAGCACATCGCGGCCGACCGCAGCTTCCATGGGCGTGTTGGCAATTAGCCAGTTCCGCGGGTCCCACGGCCGACCGGGAAACCTCGGGTGTTGCCAGTAGGCATGGATGTCCACGTAGTCGCACGTGTCCGCCACGATCGCGGCACCGTGGTAGGTGATCTGGGACGCCGTGATGGGCATGCGCGCGCGCACATCGCGGCGAAGAAAGGCGATCATCTCTCGGATGAATTCGCGCTCGACGTCTTCCATGAACGCACGCACATCGCCGTCGGCCTGGCCGGGCAACGAGCCGTCGGGAATCTGAACAGTCCGGCGCTCGACGGATTGTCCCTGGAGCACCTCGGGGCCTAGGCCCCCTTCGCGGAACACCAACCCGGCGATCTGAAACGGCAGGTTGGTCTCGCCGAACTTAAAACAGATGCGCGCGTTGCGATCCAAGGTGGCCGTGGCGCGGAACGACCTTCGAACGTGCCGCCACGCATTGGAGAGAATCAAGCGTTCCGACCAACCCACTGCGTTCCAGGAGTCCGGCCCTTGTCGCGACACATCCACGTGGACTTGCCGCGGTCGATCGCTGCGGATGTGGAACTCGATCGTATAGGTGCGCCCTTCCACCACGGAGAGGTTCGGGCACTGAAGCTCGCTGTGAGCCGTTTGGCGCGTGGAGGAAGGCGGTTCGATGGTGAGGACGGGGCCGAGACCCGGAACGGGCTCGGACCAACGGATGCGGGTTCGTTCGCCTCGCGGTGCGCTGAGTCGCCAACCGGCCGCCCAATCGTCCGGCGATTGCAGACGAGCCACCACCGGCCCGGGCGGCGGTTGGTTTGCCAACCAAGCCGCGCGCCACGCCTCGTCGTTCGGATATCGCCGCGCCAGCCACTCGTTGAACTGCCGGCGGAACTCTTCGCGGTACGGCGGCGGCAACTCCAACGCAATGCGCGGCCCACGCAGACTAAAACTGTTTTCGTTCGTCAGTTCCAGGACGGCGATGGCAGGATCCTCGGCTCGGCGGACGCCACGGTAGGGATTGACGTGGTCGAGGTACTCGCGGATGAACTGTTTCAACCGCTCGCGCATGGCGGGGACGAAGTAGAGCACGTACTTCGAATACCGGCACTCGTAGGGCAGGCCCCGCGCGATTTCGGGACCGTCTTCGTCGGCGTAGTTGCGCCCGACGTGCAAGTTCAGGTTGGCGTAGATACCGTGGCGGTGCAGCTGATCGAGAAAATAGTCGAGCCGCTCGATCATGTCAGGGTCCATCTCCCAGCTGCCGTCGCGAGTACGACGGAGAATCCCGCGCGGCGCTGGGGCCGTGTCGTGGTGGTGGAAGCGCACGGCATTGATGCCGAACTGGGCCATGCGCGCCGCGAGGGTCGGAGCCAGTTCTTTCGGCGGAACCGTGGCGCCAAAACACAGGTTCACTCCCCAAATTTTCCAGCGCTGGCCGCCCAGGTAAAAGTGGCTGTCACGGATGGTGACAAACCCTTGAGCACCCGCAGGCTTGGGAACTTCGGCGGAAAAGTCCGTGGCGTTGGTCACCAGGCAGTTCGCCGGTACCACGAACGGAAACCACTCCTCACCGGCGTAAGCCATCGCAGCTACGACCAAACCCAGCGTGGCGGTGCACAGTCTTGGAGCGGGAGTCTTGGACATGGGTCGAGCCATGGATTTCATGGGGATTTTCCTCGCCGTTTACTTCCCCGCGCGGGATACCGAATCGGCGGTCCAGCGCCGCCACAGTTCGTCCGCGCGACGGGCATCCACCGAACCGCGAGCGATGCAGATCGCCCAGAGGAATGTGGCCGAACAACGCGATGGCAATTGGAACGGTTGTGGTTCGGTCGCCAGCCCGAAGCTCTTGCGGCCAAAAGGGTTGGCGGCGAACAAGCCGTAGGTCCGCACATGCCAAGCCGATGGACGCGGATTGCGAGGATGGTCCAGAATCAACACCCCAAGGTCGTCGGTCGAATACAGGCACCAACGGGACAGCTTACCCCACGCATCGCGACCGGTTTGCCCGTCGGCGTTCTGGATGCGACCCCGCCCAGGTGGGTCGGCCCTCAGATCATCCGTCAACCGGATTGCCAGCGAGCCTTCTTTGGTGTCGCCAAACGTCACGGGACTGTCCAGCGCCTGAAGCGTCACACGGAGCTCCAGCACGTAGTGGTCGCGTGCCAGCTCCCACACGAGCCACTCGCGAATGTCCCGTAGGCAAGGGCGGTCCTCCACGAGCCACACGTTGGTGGTGCATAGCACGCGGCGCTGGGCGTCGGTTCCGGCCGGCCCCTCCTGCCGGATGATCCCATGTCCGAGGCTCCAAAAATCGCATCCATTGACATCCCCGTGCGTGAACCAAAGCCCACGGTGATGGGGATGGTCATACTTTGCATTGTCCGGTGCGTCCAATCCCAGGACGGGGCGGGTGACGACCGGACCGCTGGGCGCGCGCACGGGATGAAAAAACGGAAATGGCCCTACCTCCGGCCGAAGAACGCACAAGGTTTCCGTCCCTGCCAACACTTCCACGTTGGGCTTTGCGTCGCGGAATTGGATCTCCTGTGCCAGAGCCTGGACGGCCCACAACACGCACATGCAGATTTGCCAACTACGTTGCTGCCACTGGCTCATGTTTAAACCCCCTTGGGAGAGAGCTTGCCGACGCGAGGTTCTGATTTCAAGCCAATCCTCCTTGGCGGCGAGGCTTTCGGATCTGGGTCGCCAAGACCTATCACTGCTTTGCATATGTGTCCGGAGGTCGAATGCGACCCATGCCCCCGCACGCCGGCGTCTGGACGATCTTGGCCGTCAATTGGTTCTGCATCCGGGCTCGTGATGGCTTGCCCCGGCTGCCACGCGAGGCCGCGGCTGCGTAGCGAGACGCTTGACGTCCTCCCGCGGCCGCGATAGAAAAAGTACTTGCCATGAAGCGGGCGTCCATCGGGATCGCCGTGCTCATCGCGGTGTCACTCGGAGCGATTGGGGAGTCGCCTTCGACGGGAGGTGTGACGATGAAGCTGATCAGTCCCGCGTTCGACCACAACCAGCGGATTCCCTCCAAGTATACGGCCGACGGCGCCGACGTGTCGCCCCCGTTGAAGTGGGAAGGCGCGCCGCAGGGCGTAAAGTCTTTTGCGATCATCTGCGACGATCCGGACGCGTTGCCCGTCGCGGGACGCATCTGGGATCATTGGCTGATCTGGAACATTCCGGGCACACTGACAGAAATTCCCGAGAACATTCCCAAGACGGATGTCGTGCCTATGCTGGGCCAAGCGCGACAAGGGCTGAACAGCTGGCCGCGTGTGGGGTACAACGGTCCCGCGCCGCCGCGCGGAAGCGGGGTCCATCATTATCGGTTCAAATTGTTCGCGCTCGACACGATGCTCGATCTCCCGGCACGGGCCACGCGGCGTCAATTGGAGCTGGCGATGCGCGGTCACATTTTGGCCGAGGCGGAATTGGTCGGCACGTACGAACGCCGTTGAGGCCGCCCAGTCGGGCCGGGACTTCGGCAGCAGTCTGTTTGCATAAGGTCCTGCGCGGGTTCGGATGGCGGAGCGCTGCGCGGCGGCGGGCCACTGTAGGGAGGGCGACTCAAGGTTGCGCCAACAGAGCTCCGACATCCGGTAGCAGATCGTACCGTTGTCGCCAAGTGGTGTACATGAACCCGCGCACGTTCGGCCACGCACTGCCCAAGCGCAACCAACCGCGCACGTCGTTCAAATCATCGGCATCGTAGTAGCCGGCGATGACGATGGGGAAGCCTTGCTCGCTGAAAAACCGCAGGCTGGCTTCACGTGGGCGGCCGCCCCAGACCACCATCACCGTGGAACGCGGGATGTAGTTCCACGAACCGGTGAAATCGCCCTCGACCAGGTAGTAGCCCGCGTGCGCGTTGTGCCCTGGGTCGAACATGTCGGACCAGACGAGCACCTCGCAGTCCGGGATATGGCGGCGCAGCGTGGCGGACAGGCGCGTCACGCACTCGCCCAGCAGCGCGGCCATGTCGCGGCCCGCGCACGCGGCGCATGTGCCGCCCATACGAATCTCGTCCATGCTAAGCAACACCCGTCGCGGCCGTAAGTACTGCGCCAGCAGCGAGGCCTCGTGTTCCACAATCTCGTAGAGTTCTGGTTCGGCCATGCACACGGTGATTTGGGAGTCATGGATGAGGATCGGGTGGTA
Organism: uncultured bacterium; assembly: GCA_900661335.1. Classification (GTDB taxonomy): domain Bacteria; phylum Verrucomicrobiota; class Kiritimatiellia; order PWTM01; family PWTM01; genus CAACVY01. The sequence continues at coordinate 5,225 of CAACVY010000024.1, forward strand.
CCAGCTCACTCGCAGCCGCTGGCCGTCGCGAATTCGGCCGCCGGGCAGTATCCGGATCGCCGGCGCAGGTCGATCCCAGCGATAGAGATGGAAATTCGGATCCACGAGCGTCGCGTAGTCGCGGTCCTCGACGAACACCTCCTGCGTCGGATCGTCGGCGCGCACTTGCACTGGCGTGCCGGGCCGGCGCAACACGTTGATGGGGCCCAACTCCTCGATGGACCAATCGTCCAACCAGAACCGGCCCGACCGCCCTCCCCAGACCCCCGCATAGAGACGCACCACCTTGCAGGTCATGGAATTGAACACCAACACCAGGCGCGTCCAATCCCGTGTCCCCTCCAACCCAAACTCGCGCGGAGCCAACGAACGCGAGCCATCAAGGACTTGGACGCGAAACGCATCGCGCGGCTGGAGCCCTTCGGTCTTCACCCACACCGACACCCGATAGCACCGGTGGGGACGGACGTAGACTTCTTGCATGACGCGGCCGTGCCCGTGCGGATTGGATTGGAAGTTTTCGAAGCGCAACGAACACCGTCCGCTGTGCGCAACGTTGGTGTCCACGAAACTGACCTGTCCAGGTTGGTCGTGAAATCGGTAGCCGGCCACTCGGTGCCCCGTGTGTTCTTCAAAGCCCGGGTTCCGGATCTCGACGGGCGGGTCGGGCACCAACCATGCCGAGCCGCCCCGCACTTCGAACAGCGCATCCTTCACCGGTACGCCTTCGGCGAGATGGCGGTTGTGCGAGAGAAAGCCCCCGCCATAGCCCACAGAGAACACCGAAGGAATCAACTCCAACCCGAGCTGTTCGCACCACGCGCGGATCGTCTCCAACCGGCGCAGTTCTTCGGGCGATTTGCGGCAAAGACTGTCCAAGCCTGCCGACAATACCGCGCCGTTGTAGCCGTGCTGCGCGGCGGTGCGCAAGATGGTTTCGATGTTCGCCATTTCGCTGCCGCGGTTCGGATTCAACCCGAAAATCCACACCCAACGGTTGGACCAGGCTGGATTGGCATGGGCGAGGGTAGCGGCGAGCATGGCCCCCACCGCGCAGGCGCACACGCGCGGACAGACAGAACGCCAGTGTACAGTCACGATAGACTTGCTCCCTTGGTCCTCGGTACGTTCGCCGAGGCTCTAGAGAATTTTTGCCTTAACCGGTGACAAGATGCGAACGGGCTGGATCTGCGACCAGGTGGGGCAGAGTGATAGGTGCCGATCCAGTGACCTCGTACGTGGGGAGCCCTTCAAGCACGCCTTCGCGCTCAAGTTACCGGCGGAACCATAGATTCGCTGTTGCACAGATCAAAAACAGCAAGGTCAGACCCGCCGAAAGCACGATCACAAGGCGGAACGCCCACTCGGGCACATAAATGCCCACATCGGGATACATCATGAATGCCAGCGCCGTCCCGACCCCTGCGGAGAACAGCGCAAGCACGTAGAATAACCCCGTAGGACTTCCGACAAGCCGCGCGCGTCTCATCGCAAGCATTTTATTGTGGCCCGCTCCACGTGACAACTGGCTATCTCGCGGAAATGCGTCCGCGATCGTACCGGGCCACTGCGCCAGTCACCCCACGCTCGATTCCCCGACGAACTCGCTGTTCGCGAGTACGGGGCGGGTCCGGCGAAACAGGGTGGGCGAGGAGAACGAATCGGCGGCGGCCTTTCCACGTCCTCTGATTTGCGTTAGCGAGCTTTGGTTTTCTCTGGTTTTCTCCTCTGCCCATACTGCGCCGGCGCAAGACGCAGAAGTTCGCGTCTCGGAAGGATGCAACTCATTGGAGCCCGCCGTCGTCCAGCAGCCGCGTGCCGTGTGGGTCCACCGTGGTGATCCAACTCTTGGACGAAATGCCCAGCGAGTTGAAGGTTAGCACCATTTGTTGTTCGATCACGCGGGCTTTGGCCATGTTGTCGGTGATCGCGAACACCGACGGGCCTGCGCCAGAGATGGCCATGCCGTCGGCACCGGCTTTCAGGGCGCTTTCCTTCACTTGATCATAGCCGCGAATGAGTTTGGAGCGCACCGGTTCGATCACCACGTCGTTGAGGCTGCGGGCGAAGAGCGAGTAGTCGTTCTTGGCAAAGGCCGCCGTGATCAGGGCCGTGTTGGCCATGTTGAACACGAACGCGCGCATGGGGACAGTTTCAGGAAGAATCTTGCGCGCGTCGCGGGTGAGCACGGTGATCGCTGGCGTCACAAGGATAATTTTCAGCCGCCGGATGATGCCGATCCGGGTGACGTCCAATGGCACGCAACAGCGGGTGAGCGTGGCGCCACCCAACAGCGCCGGCGCCGTGTTGTCGGCGAAGAAGCCACCGGATACTTCCGCTTCCGCTTGGGTGGCAGCCAGAATGAGCTGCTCGGTACTCAGTTGCCGACCGTAGAGCCAATTGGCGGCAAATGCGCCGGCGGCGGCGGACGCCGCGCTGGACCCCAGCCCCGACCCCGCGGGCAACCCCTTGTGGATCCGCAGCTCCAAGCCCCCGCGGACATTGAGAAACCGCAACACGTTGGCCGCCGCGATGGCCGCAGTGTTCTTGGCCGGATCACTTGGAATCGGCGTGGGAGAACGGATTTCCACAATTCGGATTCCGCTGGGACGGCGCCGTGCATAGACGATGTCGCCCAGCCCCTTGACCGCCATGCCGAGCACATCGAACCCTGGGCCGATGTTCCCGATCGTGGCGGGCGAGTAGACCTGGATCCATCCCCTCATGCGTCCCTCATCAAACGCTTGACCAACGCGGAGTAGTCGGCATCCATGGGTTCGACGGCGGGCGGCCGCTGGGCCCAACGTTCGAACGATGGTGGTGGGGTCGGCGAAAAGCCCAGCACCGACTCGATGACCTCCGGAAACTTGGCCGGGTGGGCAGTTTCAAGGCACACGGCGGGGCGGGGCCCGGCGCCGAGGCGATAGAACGCTTCGACACCCACGGCGCCATGCGGCTCGAGCAACACCCGCCGCTCCTGCCACGTGCGCCGAATCCGCTCGCAGGTGGCCGCATCGTCCACGGACACCGAATCCAGTTGCCGGCGCATCGCCTCGAGGTCCGGTGCACGCTTGACCTCGCCTTCCCGAGTGAGGATGCCGCCATACCAATCGAAGTAGCGCGCCAAATTGCTGGGATTGCCCACGTTCATGGCGTTGGAGAGGCACGCGCGCGACGGCACCAGTGGGCGATACGTGCCGGTGCGAAGGAACGTGGGAAATTCGTCGTTCGCGTTGACGGCGAGAATCAGCCGCGCGACCGGCAACCCCATGCGCCGAGCCAATTCCCCGCCGAACGAATTTCCGAAGTTGCCCGAGGGAACTGCAAAGGTCACGGGGCCTGCATCCCGCGCGATTTGGAGCCACGCGTAGACGTAGTACACCGCTTGGGGCAGAATGCGGCCGATGTTAATGGAGTTGGCGGAGGTGAGGTGCAGCGGCGCCAACTTCGGATCCAAAAACGCTTCCTTCACCAGCGCCTGACACTGATCGAAGGTTCCGCGCACCGCCAATGCAGTGACGTTCTCGCCGATGTGGTCCAACTGGAACTTTTGAACCGGGCTGACTTCGTTCGCGGGATAGAGCAGAAACACGCGAAACCCTTCCAGCCCGCGGAACGCCTCGCCGACTGCACTGCCCGTGTCGCCGGAGGTGGCCACCAGGACGGTGTGTCGTTCCCCGCGGGAAAGATATTGCAATGCCCGCGCCATCCAGCGAGCCGCAAAATCCTTGAACGAGGCCGTGGGACCCCGGTCCAGCCGAAGAATCCAAACGCCATCGTCGAGCGGCTCCAGCGGTACCTCGAAGTCATACGACTCTTCGCAAATGCGCCGCAGCACATCCGGCGGAATAGACTCGGACACAAATGGACGCAACACGAACTCCGCCACTCCTGCGTACGGAGCGCCGCGCAGCCGTTCCAATTCCGTCGGTGACCATCGTGGCAAGCGGTCGGGCATGTACAGGCCGCCATCCGGCGCCAACCCCCGCTGCAGCGCCTCTGCGAAGCTGACCGCGACACGATGACCGCCCGGAAGATCCCGGTTGGTGCTGATGTATCGAATCGGTTCCACAGTACAAACGCGCTAGTGAACACCCTTCGAGTCCCAAGTGCAAGTCCCAGCCCATCGTCAGCTCGTGGGACGGCCCAGCTGCGACATCGAGATCGACCAACCTAACATTTGAGGCCCGCACACAATCCGTGGCAGTTCGATTCGTCCGCGAGGCGTTGGCCAATTTCACGCCGTCCACGAGTCTTCTTTGAGGACCGCTACGGGTACGCACAGTTCCCGGACCTTGCAAAAGCTATACCGGTCCCGCGGTGGATCTACGCAGACCGGGAAAAGAGGCGCGCACGCCGCGGAAGCCGTTCCTTCAGAAATCGCGACGCATCCCACGCAGAACTTCGCGAAGCGTTGGAGGACCTGACGCGGTGCAATACGCTCCTCCATGTTTCGCGGCGGATCAGCGAAGCCATACCCAAAGCGAACTAGGCCGTGCACGGAGCTCCCGCATGTGCGACCGTGTCATTACGTTCGGGGGGAGGCCCTGGGACGCGCGGTGGCCGCCCACGAGACCCCGCTCGCTCCGTCGAAGGCGGTTCATGCACCGGTGCTCTGACTTGTTTGCGCAGCTCACTCCCGGGCGGGGCCCTTGGTCTCCTCATCGTCCTGAAGTCTCCATCCTAAAGTCGTAAAGAATCTAGTCTTTGAAATTTCCGCGCTTCGGCGGCCCACGTGGTTCGAAACGGTAGGGCTCAGTGCGGCCCACAACGCAAAAACCGCGAAAACCGCGCATTTGAAATCCCATGTAACCCATTGCCCTCCAATAGGTTATGCGAACTTTTCTAAAGTGCCTGGCACCAATGCTACCAATGCTACCATCCGCGCCGAATCGCACGAACATCGCGAACGTAAGGAAAGTTGTCCGCCGATCTTCCGCAGACCGAGCGGTGGAGGAGGTAAAGGACAGGGAGAACTTCGTACTGAGGGAACCTCACCGCCCGCGCCGGCGTGGTGGCAGACTCATCCTCGATGGTGCAACCGGCTCATTGCATTAGGATCTCCCCCGCGATACGCGTTGAGCCGCGGTGATCTTCGAGCTTTGGGCCGTAGTGTCCCTCGGGGGATCCGAGAGAGAGGGCTGGCTCATGTGCGGAGTATCGTTTCCCCCAATTCTCTCCAACTTTTTACTGAACGGTACAGGCCAAAGATGAATCTACTTGGGGCGGCCTGGGCAGACGATCAGTGGCGGATGCGCACAACCCTAGGCATGACCGCTTGTTGCCACGGCCCGCCACCAACGGATGTTGCAGGCGCATGGATTGTCACGAGCCCAGGCCGAGCCGACACCAACGCGCACTCTGAACGCAACGGGTGGGCCCGGCAGGGCTCGAACCTGCGACCCGAAGATTATGAGTCTTCCGCTCTGACCACCTGAGCTACGGGCCCACGCTATAAGTGTACCATGTTTGCCAGTGTGTGGAGCTTGCGTTCGCACGGCGTCCATGTCCCCGGTGAGCCCCTGGGTTCGCCCTGGTACCCGGGTTGAAGCGCAGCGACTTGGCTCGTTGGCGTGCCAACACTGGAGGAAACGATCAAGGAAACTTGCTGCGCCAAGCTTGCACAGAAGCCCGCAAGGTTTCCACCGGGTCGCCTTGGGGTGGAAGTTGAAGACACCACACGCCGGTGAACCCCTGTCGCATACCGGCCTGAACCACGGCAGCCCAGTCATAGTCACCTTCGTGCAAGCCGACGACTCTCACGCAGGCCGGGGTGCTCTCCAGTCCGGTCACCCCATGAATCACTATCGCCCACAGCCATGGCCCTGCCTCGACGAACAGCGAAGCGGGATCTCGTCCACCCGTGCGGAGCCAGTGGCCGAGATTCACCACCAGCCCCAATTGCGGATGCTGCGCCTTTCGCAAGAGTCGAAGCGCATCGTCCACCCGCTCCACCCATGCCCCAGGGGTGGGAAGCAACGCCACACGTGTCCCGGCGGCCGCAGCTCGATCGGCCCATGCGCGCAACCCAGGAATGGCCACCTCATCGCCCCCTTCAGACGACCGCGGAAACTCGCTACTATGAATGACCATCCACACGGCCGCGGGAAACCCACGTAGTGCCGCCACTACGCCTTCGAGCCGCGGGTCTACCACCAGCGCATCTCGCGTCAATCGAGCGGACACCCGCACGCCATGCAGCCGTACGTGCATCTGGTCGGCGAGTTCCCCCGTCTGCCGAATCCACTGGGGCTCACTCAGCTCGACGACCACGCCGGCGATCCCCTGGCGGCGGATCCAGTCCATGCGGTCTCCGGCGGTGAGGTCTTCCACCCGAAGCTCAGGCGTCGCTGCGGAAGATATCTCCACAAGGGCTGCCGTGACCGTACTCCACATGAGCATCCAGCCACACATATGGATCGGCCGCCGTGGAGCGTTGACGACCGACGAAGGCTGTTGTAGGATCGCATGCACATTCGTTCGTGCGAACCAACGCAACAAGGAGTATGCAATGAGCATGAAGCCGATTCAACCTGAATCCGTGTCTCGCCGACAGTTTCTCCGCACCGGTGTGACGGCCGGCACCTGGGCAGGAATCCAAATCCTCACTCAACCCGAGCGCGTGTTCGGCGCCAATGACCGTATCCGGGTGGCAGTGGTCGGCGTGCGTAGCCGTGGTTGGAACCACGTGGAAGGCTATCTGAAGATCCCCGGCGTGGAACTCGCCGCGCTGTGTGACGTGGACGCCAACGTCCTGCAAAGTCGCATGAAGCAGCTCGAGCAGAAAAAGGTGCCGCTGCCCGCCACGTACGAGGACTACCGCAAGCTTTTGGAAGACAAAACCATCGACGCCGTGTCCATTGCCACCCCGAACCACTGGCACTCGCTGCAGGGCATTTGGGCATGTCAAGCGGGCAAGGACGCCTACGTCGAGAAGCCGATGTCCCATCGCTGGTTCGAAGGAAAACAGTTGGTGGCCGCGGCCAAGAAGTACAACCGGGTGGTCATGCACGGTAGCCAGTCCCGATGCAGTCCGGCGTTGAAGGAAGCCATGGAACATCTTCGAAAAGGCGTGATTGGCGAGGTGTACATGGCCCGTGGCTTGTGCTTTAAGCGACGTCGCAGCATCGGGCGAGCGCCCGAAGAGCCAGTTCCGAAGGGGGTCAATTACGAGCTTTGGACTGGCCCCGCGCCGCTGCGGCCATTCACGAAGAACCGCTTCCACTACAACTGGCACTGGTTCTGGGATTACGGCGATGGCGACTTCGGTAACCAGGGCATCCACGAGCTGGATATCGCCCGCTGGGGACTGGGTGTGACTTACCCGACCAAAGTGGCCGCGATCGGCGCCAAGGTGATGTTCGACGACGATCAGGAAACTCCGAACGTTCTCAACGTCGCGTTCGAGTTCACCATGCCCGACGGCAAGAAGAAGTTGCTCGTGTTCGAAGTGCGTCATTGGTTGACCAACCACGAGGCTGGCATCGGCACGAAGCTGTTCGGTGAAACCGACATCCCGGCCGTCGTGGGGGCGGTCGCCGAGGCAGGGCAAGTGGGGAGCGAAGCCAAAGACAAAAAAGATCAAAAGAAGAGCCCACCCTGGGGAAATGTGATCGGCAATCTATTCTATGGCAGCAACGGCTACATGGCCATCAACGGGTACACCACGTACAAGACCTGGATCGGCGAATTCCACGAGCCCGGGCCGGAAGGCAAGAAAGCAGGCGATGAGTTCGCGCACTTCATCGAGTGCGTGCGGGCGCGGAAAACCGAAGGCTTGGACGCGCCCATCGAGGAAGGCCATATTAGTTGCACGTTGCTGCATCTGGGCAACATCTCCTACCGATTGGGACGTACTCTCACGTACGATCCAGAGAAACAGGTGGTCGTAGGAGACGACGAGGCCAATCGGATGTTGAAGGGCGAGTACCGCGCGCCGTACGTAGTGCCCGAAACGGTTTGACGGTGTTGAGGATTGTTCGCTCCTGCGTGTGCGCTGGCCAGGCCTTCGGTGTGGCCGCGTCTGCGCTAGGAGGTGCGACTAATCTGTTGCGAAATCCCGGGTTCGAAGAGGGTTGGCTCGGGTGGTCGCCGGACGCTCGGCACCAGATTGTGGAGTCCCCAGCCCAGGTTCGCAGCGGTCGCCGGTGCGCAATGGGTTCGCTCGATGCGTCCAATCAAGCCGCCCGCTTGGTCCAATCCGTTTCAGTCCGCACGGGATATGCCTATGTGCTTCGGTTGCACGCACACGGTGACCCGGGAACGAAGATCGCGCTGTTCGCGCGCGGTCCCGGGTCCCAACCGCGCCGGTCCTGGGCGGTGTGGGATTCGATCGGGCGGCGATGGACGGAGTACCAGTCCGCTCCGCTGGAGGTGGACCAGGGCGGCGTTCTGCACGTCGAGCTCGTAGCTCCGACATCCTTTGGCGCTGCACCGGGGCGGGTTTGGCTCGACGACGTCGTACTGGAAGAGATTCCTCTGCCGAAGCGCCTGGACCTTTCGGGCCAGGTCGGTTTCAACGACGAACCCGCCCTGGCACTTGGAGGAGATGGCGCGTTGTACGCGACGTGGATTAGCTTTCGCGATGGCGCGGACACTTTGCGCGCCGCGCGGCTCGTGCACACCGCAACTGGCTGGCAGGTGGATCGCGTTGAGTGTCTCGCGTCCGGCCGAGTGTGTGCGGTTCTTTCGCCGCGGGTCGTTGGAACTGCGGCGGGAGCGGCCGTCGTGTATGCCACGGAGGTCGGCGACGATTGGCAAATTGCGGTGTCGTGGCTGACACCGGAGGGAGTGATGCTCACGCGCACGTTCGGCGAGGCCGGCCCTGACACCGATCCCGCAGTGGCGGTCGAGGGCGAGCATCTGTGGGTCGCGTGGGAAGCTTCCCGCGGTGGACGCCGCCGCATCGCCGTGGCCCGCGTGGATCGCGAGGGCATGGGGCCGGTCGAGTATCTCAGCCGCAACGAGGTCAACGCCTACGACCCTTCCATTGCGGTCATCGACAGTAGAACCGTCGCCGTGGCGTGGCACGATTTTCGCCAAGGGCAAGTGGACATCTACCTGCGGACCCGGCCGGTGCAAGGCTCCGTATGGTCACCCGAACGCCAGCTGACTCGCGCGCCAGCGTTGGATCGCCACGCCCGGCTGTTTACGCGGGGGTCTGAACTGTGGATGATCTACGAGACCGCTCAGGTCAAGGATTACCACGTCACTGCGACGATCTCGCGGCGCGATCGCGTGGTACGCGTTCGTAATGACGTCCTGGAAGAACCGGCCGTCGAGCAGGGTCCGTTGGAGCAAGGATCCGAGGCCGCTTCGGCGGCCTGGGACCCCTATGGACGACTTCACATTGCGTGGCTTCGAGCTGCCGGAGCTAAGGCCGTCGGCTGGAACGTCCACTACGCGGTCTGGGACGGACACAAATGGAGCGAAGCTCGCTGCATGGAAACCCGCAAATCCATGGACCGCCCGCCTGGGATTGCGATCGTGTCCAACGAGCTGGTTCTCGCCTACCAGTGGGACGACATGCCCCGCTCGTGGAACAGTGAGGTCGAGTCCGAACAGGGCCGCAGTCACGTGGCCGTGGCCGTTGTCCAACTGGATCCGACAACGTCGGATGCACGAGAGCTCGCCATGCGTCCATTGCAAGAGTCGGCGGAGCTGTTCGCGCCGCTCGAATTGCGGACCGCCATGGGCGAGGACTGGTCCGGTTGGACCGTTACTTACCACGGGCAGACCTGGCGCCTGTACTTCGGCGACTTGCACGAGCACACGGACATCTCCCCCTGCGCTCGCACGCGTGACCAGAGTGTGGATGAGAGCTACCAGCACCTGCGCGATCTCGCGGTCCACGACTTCGCGTGCGTCACGGACCACGGCTATTCCCTCAATCCCTATCTCTGGCACTACACCGCCAAACTCGCGCGCGTCAACGAGGACCCTGGTCGGTTCTTGACGTTCCTTGGCGAAGAGTGGACCTCGTCGTTCGAGGAGTACAGCGTGGATCATCCGTACGGGTTTTATGGGCATCGGAACCTTGTGTTCGCCGATCCACGTTTCCCTCGTTGGTGGAACGAGCGCAATCGTCAAACTCCTGCGCAGGTATGGGAAGATCTTCGCCGCCTCGGCGCCAACTTCGTGAGCATTCCGCATCAGCTGGCGGATACTGGCAACGTGCCGATCGACTGGAACTTCCATGATCCAGTCGCGCAACCGGTCGCGGAGATCTTTCAAACCCGCGGTTCGTACGAGCACGAGGGCGCCGAGCGCCAGGCCAGTCGCACGACACCCCGTGGTTGGTTCCTGCAGGACGCCTGGGCGCGCGGCATTGTCATAGGGGTCATCGCAAGCCCCGACCACGGCGGCGGCTACGGAAAAGCCGCCGTCTATGCGCCGGAACTCTCCCGCAAGGCGATTCTCGACGCACTCCGCGCTCGCCGCTGTTACGGGACCACCGGCGCGAAGATTCTCCTCGACGTTCGCGTCGGTGGTCGGTTCATGGGCGAAGTGGTCTCCGGACCGCCCCCGCGCACGGTGCCCGTCCAGGTCGCCGTCCGCGCCCCCGTTCCCATCGCTCGAGTGGACGTCATTCGCAACAACCGGGTGATTTACTCCGCCCGCGGGTCCGAACCCGAGATGCGATTCGTTTATGAGGACCGTGACGTGCCCAACGGCCGGGTGTGGTACTACGTGCGCGTACTCACAGCGGATCAAGAACTAGCCTGGACCAGTCCGGTCTGGTGGGGTGCCCCATGAGTCCTACAACGCCGACTACGAACCGTGACGCCATGTTCGAGTGCACCCGTCGCCGGTGGCTGGGAGCACAACTGAGTGCACTCGCGGCCGCTTTCGCTCGACGCGTCCTCGCAGCCGACTCGCCCATCTTGACGCGCCTACGGCGGCGTCACCCGCGCATTTGGCTCACGCCCGAACGGTTGCAAGAGTTGCGCTCGCAGGCCGAGCGCGATTCGGTCTTGCGCCAATGGATCGAGCGAATCGTGGCCGACGCCGAGCGAGGGTTGCGTCAGTCGCCGCCGGAGTACAAACTGGTCGGCCCCCGCCTTCTGTACGTAAGCCGGGAGTACCTGCGCGCGCTCCAGGCGTTCGGGTTCGCATGGCAGTGGACGCGCGAGCAGCGCTTCGCGGATGCTGCGCGCACATTCCTGCGCAAGTGTTGCAGCTTTTCCGACTGGCATCCGTCGCACTTCCTCGACACGGCGGAAATGGCGTGCGCCGTCGGCGTCGGGTACGACTGGGTGTATGACGCCCTTGACGACGCCGATCGCTCCGCCTTCGAAACCGCGCTCGTTCGGCTGGGCTTGCAGCCGGGTGTCGAAGCGTATGAAGGTCGCGCGCAATGGAAGTGGTGGGTAGGAGTCACCCACAACTGGAACCAAGTGTGCAACGGAGGAATGCTAGTGGGCGCGCTTGCGATCGCCGACGTGCGGCCGGAGGTTGCCCAGTTCATCGTGCGGTCGGCCGTAGCGTCGCTCCCGCGCGCACTCGCGTCCTATGAGCCCGATGGCGCCTGGGGAGAAGGCCCCGGCTATTGGGCGTACGCGACCATCTACACTGCGTACGGCCTCGATGCGCTCCGCACCGCGTTGGGTGACGACCAAGGCCTGTCGCGCCGGCAAGGACTCTCTCGCGCTTCGATCGTTCCGCGCATGCTGGTGGGCCCTACTGGGCTCTACTTCAACTATGCCGATTGCGGGGAGCGAACCTCGCGTGGACCCTTGGCGTCCATGTTCTGGTTAGCTCGAACGTTCGGCGATGAGGCCGCGGCGGCCGACGAACATCGTGTGCTGCACGAAACGCAACGGCCCGCGCCCATGCACGCGGTGTGGTACGTCCCACCGCCCGATCCCTCCCGCCTGCCCGCGCGCCCGTTGGATCTGTTAATCGCTGGGGACGTGCCGGTGATGGTTAGCCGAGGCCGTTGGGACGACCCCGAGGCCTTGTGGGTGGCGATCAAAGCCGGTCACAACACGGTCAACCACGCCCATCTGGACCTCGGCACGTTCGTCCTGGACGCGCTCGGACAGCGCTGGGTCGTGGATCTAGGCTCGGACGACTACAACTTGCCGGCCTATTTCGGCAACAAACGGTGGACGTACTACCGTCTCAACAGCGAGAGCCACGCCGTACCGTTGATCGCCGGTCGCGGGCAGGATCCCAAAGGCCGCGCCGAAGTGATCGGATTCCTCGCCGGCGCCGATGGCGCCCAAGTGCGTCTGGATTTGACCCATGCCTACGCGGATCGGGCCCGACGCGTCTGGCGGGGGTTGGCGACCATCCGGGGACGAGCGGCCGTGGTGGTCCAGGACGAATTCGAGCTGCTCGCACCGGCCGACCTATGTTGGGGTTTTACCACTCCAGCTCGAATTGAATTGCCCGAACCTCGGCGCGCGGTACTTTCGCTGGACTCTCGCCGAATGACGGTCGGCCTAATTGAACCCGCCAACGCCACCTTCGAAGTCCACAGTGCCGAGCGACCACCGCCGGAAAAGACCAACCGTGGCATGCGGCGGCTCGAAGTGCGACGCCGTTCGGTTCGGGGCGAACGGATCGTGGTCCTCTTCGTGCCAGGGAATCGCGACACGGCGCCGGCGGAGTACCAGCCGATCCCGCTCGAACGCTGGCGGTAGTTCGCTCCTATCTTGGCGGGCGCGGCTCTGCACAGGGTTCAGCCGGACCCGAACATACAGGCCGGCCCGGTTCACTGAGCGCGCCAAGCAAACTTTATGCGGCCACGGTAATCGGAATGACACCACGGCGCACCGTGGGCCTGCGCTCTCATCGAAACGAGGCGCCCGGACCCGGAGGGGGCTCGGTCTGGTGTACGGCCGCGCGGCGGGCATGGACCAGCACGAAGTCCACCAACTCTTCACACTGGAACCAACCGGGCCACAAGTCGTGCCCCTTGCCGGCGATCACGTTCAATGTAATCGTCCCACCCAACGCCCGGTATCGCCGCGCAAGTTCGCCGGAGTTTTCTTCCAGCGGGACCACAGTGTCGGCATCTCCGTGGATGTGGTAAATGGGAACGCGCGCACGGGCCAGAGGGGCGAGGCGATCGACCGGGTTGTGCTCTGGCAGATGGGCTCGGAGTTCGGCTTCGCTCATGCCATATGCCGTGCACGCTTTTGCAAGCCCGGGGTAACTGTTCAACCTGACTTCCGGGACGAGTTGCAGAAAAAAGCCTTGCAAAGTGGGCAGTTCCGCGTTTCTGTCGGGCTCCAAAGCCACGCACGCCAGTGGGCATAAGCCGTCCTCGATTCCCCTTGAGCACCTCCACGTGAATCGGGATCCCCTCCCCATCCGTCGCCACGGCCCACGCCACCTGATCACACATCAACTTGGACTGCCAAGTTCACACCGCGGACTCGGCTCCCACAGTATTTGCTACTTTCACGCCAAACAACGCGATTGTATCGGCTTTTTCGAAAAACACCCGGAAGTCCAGCTAGAGGTGGTTCAACTTCACGTGCGATGGCTCTGGAAAACCACAAGATCACCGTAAAGAAGCCGCGGAGGGGCGAAAGGCGTGAAGGCTCCCGTCAGCATCGCTGACGAGCAACCAGCCGGTGACGAGGGCGGGTGTGCTTCGCACTGCCCCACCCAACTGTACCTCCCATCCAATCCGCCCGTTGGCACAATCCACCGCATAAAAACGGCCATCTTCGGAGCCTACCCAAATCCACCGCCCGGCCAGTACCGGCGAACCCTCGATCCCTGCCCGCGCGTGGAACGTCCACAACACTTGCCCGTCACCTTTTCTAAATGCCCAGAGCCGTCCATCCTGAAAAGCCACGAAGACTGCGTCGTCCCCTAGCACTGGGCCGGCCAAACATGCGGCGTGCTGTTCGTGACTGCGACGCCAACGTACCGTCCCGTCGGTCAACTCGATGGCGAGGACCTCCCCGCTATGTGTAGCGGCTATGATCCACGGGGGATCGACCGCGGTGGGAGCAGCCACATACGATCCTGCCTCAACTGCTTGCCGCTTCTGCCCGTTAGCAACGTCCAAAACATAGATATTACCGTCGCAACTGCCAGCGATGACCTGCCCCGAAACCACCGCAGGGGTACTATGCACGTAGCCCTCCGCTGCGTACGACCAAAGGTGCTGGCCACTGTCGCCATCAAACACATGCACCTGCGAATCGTATGCACCCACCACGATCCGCCAGGAGTTAGAGTGCCCCGCTACGTTGGGCGACGTCGCAATGCGCGCGCCGAGATTCGTGGACCAAAGGACCTGCCCGCCGTCGCTGGATACGACGCCCAACTCGCCTTCCTCTGTCCCCCACACCACCCGGTGGCCCCATACACGGGGTGCACAATTGAGAGTTCCCCGGAGGGGCCTTCGCCACCGCACACGTCCAGTGGCCAACTCCAAACAGACCAGTTCGTTGGACGCCCCGCCAATGAACACCTGGTCGGCCGCGATCACCGGCGACGATTTTTCCGCGGAGGGCAACCGAACCACCCAGGCGCGACGCAGCGGAGGCGAAATCTCCACCGATGCACGTCCGCGCAATGCGGCGTCGCCCCTCCAGCACGGCCATTCACCAGCGACACTTTGGAAATTTCCGGCGAGCCAAAGGCCCGCCCAAAGAAGTTCCGCACGGCCACGTCGACACGCGTACCATGCGAGGAGCCTCCGTTCGAGCCACCGAACACGACCGCCGGTCCGCGCCGAACTCTCTCGTGCGTCATCGCTCCGCCACAGCGGAGATCGGTTTCCACCAAAAGCTACGCCAATAGGCTTCATCGGTCGCATACGGATCCACGGGATCTTGCTCGGTCAAGTTCGCGGGCAATATGCCAAACCGCTGCATTTCTCGGATGTAATGGCGGTTGGGCCTGAACCCCGGCATGTCGAAGCGTTTGACCTCCCTCAGCGAACGCTGCCCCGCGTACGCCGCTTGCAGCAAGGCCACGTAGTGCGGATCGTTGGTGGACGCAAAGCCTTTCTCGCCGCACAACCCCAATCCACCTGCCTCGCGGGCCAACGGTGCGCGCAAAAGAATGGAGCGCTCCGGCTCATCGAGGTTGAGTAACCACGTTGGATGATAGCCAAAAGTCCAGGTGTGTTGGACCTCGCCGCGCTCGTTCTTCCCCTCTTTGCGGTGGCACTCGACACACCGCGCCATTGCCTGGCCTGGGAATGGAACCGACGCGACTCCGCACCCCAGCGCCGCATAGGTGCCGGGATACGTGGCACTCGTTTCGATCCACAACCGCAGCAGTGTCGTTTCCCGTGGATCGAGCTGGACGCCATGGTGACCCGATGTAGCCACTCGGTACAGCCGGCTCGCCGAGCTTCCAATGGAACGGGGTGGCAAGTTACTTTGCGGCCGGTTCCGCCCATCCGCAACCAAGCCGCGCCTCGTGATGTTCTGATAGCTCACCCGATACATGGCGGTGCGCCCGCCGGTGAGATCCAACCGGGCTGCGTACCGCTCGGGATTATGGCAACGCACGCAATGACGATCCAAAATCGGTTGGACATCGCGAGAAAAATCCAATACGCTCGGAATTCCCTCGATTGGCTCAATCCGACTCGCAGGGCGCCGCATGGCCAATGGGGGCTGGCGGACCGGCAGCGACGTGGTTCGTTGTTCGTGACACCCCACGCACCCGATCCGCTCGCCCGGTCGAACGCTACACCAACTCTGCATGCGCTTGACCGAAAGATCGGCGGCGTCCAGTGCGACAAAAAAGATCGGCCGCAACGCAGGGACTTCGAAGTACGCGGACCCGTCGGGCTCCACCGGCACCGTTCCCAGAACCCGGGCCAGGGTGAAAGAGCCGCCGATGGTCAACGGTTCCATGCCGCCAGAAAAATTCACCGGTTTGGGAAGCTGCTCCAGGATTAGCAACCGCCGAATCTCGCCGCGCTGCACGCCGTCCATCCGCCGACCATGGTAGACGTCCAGCAACACCATTTCTCCGGCTTCCCGACGAAGATCCACCCGATCCGGCACGACCATCTCGCGTGGCCGGCGGATCACAGGCCGAGGCTCATGCACGTCACGCCGAGGTTGGGCTCGAGCATCTGCGTCAGGCAACTTCCAGATCACCTGCCGACGGCCGCCGCCGTCCAGTACACTGATCCCTTCGCTATCGGCGACCATGAAACAATTGGTCCCAAACGCCCAAGGATCGCGCAAGTCCGTCCGCGAGCTGATGGTTCGCGCGGACTCTTTGCGGTCCGGCCCATACCGCGGGTCCACGATGGTCAACCGGCCCCGATGTTCTGGAGCGCCATGTCCCGGAGAAAAGATCGCCACCACGAATGGGGTTCCCTCGATGGGTTTGGCGTCCAGCATGACGTTGCCCGGGTTTTGATTGCCGAAGAATGCCATCACTTGCGTCCCATCCGGATTCATCGTCCAAAGGTGGTGGTAGTCCAGTTGCGATCGGTCCACGTATTCCCAACGCATGTAGAGGATGCGCCCATCGGGTAACGGCCACGGGGTGTTTTCATGTTCCAGGTTCGGGGACAGCATCCGCACCCCCGAGCCATCGGCATTGCAGATGTAAAGGGAGCCGACTCGCGTGTGCCAACAGTTCACGAACCGGTGGTTCCGGCTGGACACAAACACGATGCGCCCATCGGACAAGTACGTCGGCTCGATATCGTCGTCCGGCCCGTCAGTGAGTTGTCGAAGCCCGGAGCCGTCCAAGCTCATTTCCCAGAGGTGGTAGGTGTGCGTGCCTCCGCGCCGCCAAGAGAACAGAATCCGGTCGGCGTCGTAGTGAACTTGAGGATCTCGGATCCCGCCTTTGGGATCCTCGAGCAAGACCTTGCACTCACCGGTGCGGAGATTGAGGCGACACATCCGGGCGCCCTCGCCATAGGCCCAGTACACGCCGTCCTCGAATTTGAACGCCAAGCGCTGAGGGTCCGGCAAATCGCTGGCGTAGTTTCCAAAGTTCGCATACCAGTGGTCGCGCCCAGACACGCGTACGGTGAACACGATGTCGGTGACCTGGCTCATCGGACCGGCGAGCAACTCCGCCAGCCAGTTCGTGTCCACGCCATTGGACGTGGAAGCCCACAGCACGAGCCCCCCAAGGTACAGGGCCCCGCGCGACGCTCGGGGCATGTGCGAATGCACCATCGTGAACGATCTCCTTGGTTACGAGCCCAGCCTACTCCAACGATGAGTTGCGTGCAATGTATGAGAGCGTGAGTTCGGGCCACTCCCAGCTACAGGCCGTCCCCCCAAGCGCGGTTCATCCTCTGTCCAAACAGGTCCTCTTCTGGATCCATTCCTTCGACACCATCGAGCAGCTCCGTCCGGCCCCTGTGGCCTTCGTAGACTTCAACAACCACCTTTGGCCTGTCGAACAGATTGGGTTCCGTTCGCCTGCTCAAGCCCGGTAAGTCTTTCTGAAGTCGGTCACATGAATCACTCTTCTCTTGCCACTTATCCAAACAACCCGGGTGCGCTACAATCCCATTTGAATTGGCCAAGGAGACGCCTATGCGCGCGCAACGAAACACAGTTCGAAGGATCCTTCAGTCCGCGGCCGTCGGCTGGGCCTCGATCCTCCTGGCTTCCGACTACCACGCGCCGGCAAAATTTAAGGTGACCGAGACCGTCCTGACCCCCGCCGTGGGCCCATTCTCGGCTACCATTGGGTCAGTGGGCAACAGCCTGATGAACTTCAGCTTCGAACCCGTGGAGTTTCGCACCTGTTTTTTCGCCGAAGCGGATGCCCCCGATCGGGTGATCGTCGAGCCCCGGGTCCTTACCCATTACGACTCGTTTCGGGAAGGGTTCTATGACGGCGCCGAAGTCCGCGTGTATCGAATCGTCCATGGAAAATTTCAATTGGTTCGCCGGGACCACGTGGCGCGCAGCCATCTGAGCGCTTGGTACCCGGTCGGCGCAAAAACGGAGTTGATCGCGCCGACCGAAACCTTACACGAACTTGCGTTCGCCCCTTGGAATCGTCGCGACGAACCTTACTTTTTCACCCTCAAGGCGGTGGCCAGCAACGGCGTGGAGTCCCTCCCAGCCCCCGCCGTTCGCGTCGTGAATTCCGGTTCTCCCATACGCCCCCAACCGCGAAGTGCGCGTGGGGTGACTTTCAAACCCGACTCGCGAGTCGCGGCTACCGACGTGGTACCGCCGGCTCCATCGGATTTCCGAGCGGAGTGGGATGGCCCCCGCGGAGTAGTCGTGTTCACCTGGTCCGCCGTTCCCGGCGTGGCCGGCTACAGGTTGTATAAGTCCGACTATCCGCCCGACCAGCAGCACCCAAGATTCGAGCTCGTCCTTGCAGGCCGCGCTAGCGACCCCATCCAGTACATTCGGAAGGGCGATTGGGTCGTCGTTGGCAAGCCGATCCTGCAGCCGTCAAGAAACCGCTTGCTTTCCAACCGCGTCTGGGCCGACGCGCGATCTCACCGAACCTTGTTGCCTTCGGGGCTGGACACTTTCCCGGACGAACATCCGGGCCAAACCTGGCAGTACGACCGCCCGCCGACCGCGACACCCTCCCCTGAGCTGGGTCAATTCGTTCTGAAAGTTTCGCTGCGGGATGGCCAAGTGTTCCGACTCGCCAAGTACAACCACGCCGGCACGGATCAAAGTTGGTACGAAGTGCTCCAACCGCACCAAACCTACACCGTAGAGGTCTGGCTCAAGCAAGAGGGTATGACTGACCCAACCTTCACGTTTTCGTTCACGGGGTTTTATCGCGACAAGATCCCGCCCATCGTGTGGGTCGCTGATAATGAATGGAAACGGTACCGCGCGAGGTTCACCGTGCCGGAGCTCTGGGAAGGTCAGCGCGGCGTCGGCCAAATGGTCTTCGAGTTCAAAGGGCCCGGCACCGTTTGGATGGACAACCTCCGCGTGTACTCCGACGCAGCTCCGTTCCTCGACTACCTGCCCTATGAGTGCCAAGCGCTGGAACGCTCCGGCATGAAGTGCCTTCGGACCCACGGGTTCATCAAAACAGGTATGACGACCTACTCCATGGAGCAACTGACCAACGTTCGGGGAGCTAGCAGCGGAATCCACAAAGAAAACACCTTGGAACAGATCCTCAGCATTCTGCGACGCGCGAAGCTGCATCCATGGTTGCAAATCGAACTGCACATGTCACCAGAAGAGTGGCAAGCGTTCATTGAGTATCTGGCCGCTCCGTACGACCCGGCCACCGATTCGCCACAGAGCAAGCCGTGGGCCTACAAGCGGTTCAACCAGGGTCAAGCCAAAGCATGGACGGAGGAGTTCGAGACCATCTACTTTGAGCTGAGCAACGAAACCTGGAACTGGTTGTTCAAACCGTGGGTGTTCGAGAGCATGACCGACGCGGCCACCGGTATAAAGTACGACCGAGGTGAAGTTTACGGCTTGTTCCAAGAGCACGTGTACGAATGCTTCACGCGTAGTCCCTACTGGCGGTCCTCGGGTCTGGACAAAAAAATGCACTTCGTCATCGGAGGTTGGGCGATCAACAAGTACGGCACTCTGGCGGCCTCACGATCCCCTCACTCACGGTACCTGACGATTGCGGACTACAACGGGGGGGTGGGACGAGGGAGAAGGCCCCAGTGCAGGAGATGATCCCAGCCTGTTCCGAGTGCTTCTACACGTACCGCAGAAATCCGATCCCCGTGCACGGCAGCTTCGCGCGGACCGGGACGAGTTGCGCCGCACGGTCAACCCGTCGTTGGAGATCGGCACGTACGAAGCGGGGCCGGGGTACGCCCTCAGCGGTTTGAACAATCAACCGAAGATGACGGACGAAGAGGTCGCCGCACAAGAACGGACAATGAAGAGCCTCGCCGGTGGCACCGCAACGCTCGACAGCTTCCTCAACAAGGCCGTGCACGGGTTCACGCTGCAAAACTTTTTCACTTTCTTCCACGGCCGGACGCACTGGGTGTCTCATACCGCATGGTACCGAGGAGCGCGTCCGCACCCCTGTTGGCTGGCGCTGGAGCTGTTTAACCGCGAAGGTACGGGGGATTTCCTACGAGTGGACACGCTTCAAGTCCCTACGGCGGATCTCGAAGCCTACAAGCGCAGGAAGGCAGTGAAGGACGCACCACTGGCGGCCTGTTACGCGACGCGCCGCGGCGACCGCGTAAACGTCTTTCTTCTCTCGCGAAAGCTCGACAATTATCCGGTGCCAGGCAACGACGGCTACACACCGGTCACGATCGAGCTGCCGTTCAATCGAACGAAGAAACTCACGCTATACAAAATCGCCGGCGATCCGCGGGCGACGAACATCGAGGCCGAGCATGTGCGGATTGAGACGGTGGCGTTGCCGATCGAGGTGTTCACCAATCCGTTCGTAATCAACGATCGCACCGGAGCTGATCCACGTGGCCTCCCCCCTGCCGCCACGCTGTTGTACGTCTTCGAAGGCATTTCGCCGTAGGTGCGTCTCCGTGGACCGTGGTGCTTCCAAACCAGGCCGGCACTGACACGACCCGGTCACCGTTGGACATGAGAATCCACGGAGGATTCTTTCAGTATCTCCCATTTTCGCCTGGCAGTCCTCCGCAAGAACCAACCGCGTCCATCCCGACACTTTCTGGTCTCCAACGGGCCTGGGACGGGAGCCACGCTGGGTTTTCGCGCTCCAACCTGCGAACGATGCTGGGCTGGCAGGAGCGTAGCGCGGACAACTCCGCGCTTACGTTTTTCGACGGAACTGCAGGTTCAATCCAGTTCGTAGCCCGAGCGGTACGTGCGCCGTAGCCAACGGTTGGCCTCGGGATGGTTGGTGAACTTGAACGCCACTGGATCCCACTCCAAACGCGCCCGAGTCCGAATCGCCACGTTGCCGGCCAACACGAGTTCGGTCAGTGGCCCGGAATGGTCGAACGAGTTATCCACGCGCGGTGCACCTTTGATCGCCGCGATCCACTCTTTGTAATGCCCCGGCGAGCGCGGCATCGTGGGTGGGGGCGCGTGCGGGGCGTATTCCCTCATTCGCGACTCGGGGATCAATCGACTGTCCAGCATCACGCCCTTGTCCCCGATGTACAGCTGGCCGTTCTCCATTTTGTCCCAATCCCGCTCCGGCTCCAGCGCCTCGGGACGAGGAGGCTTCTTTCCTCCGTCGTACCAGACGAGTTTCAACGGCTTGCGCCCACCGGGACGAGGGAACGTGTAGGTGACCACGGACCACTCCGGATACATTTCGTCCGTGAACGGGCCGCAATCGGCCTCGACAGTGAACGGCCCTTTCATCTCGTCCAGCGCCCAGAAAATGGGATTGATGACGTGGCACCCGATGTCGCCGAGCGCGCCAGTGCCGAAGTCCCACCAACCACGCCAGACGAAGGGATGGTAGACGGCTTCATGCTTATGCCGCTTGAAACTTTCCATCTGCCGTACCGGGTGGTCGGCCGGCCACTTCGCCACATAGGGCCGCATGGGAGCCGGCCCGATCCAACTATCCCAGTCCAAGCCTTCAGGTACCGGGTCCTGGCCGGCAGGACGCGTGGCGCCCTGAGGCCAGATCGGTCGGTTGGTCCAAATGTGCGCTTCAAGCACCTCGCCGATGGCGCCGGCGCGGATCATTTCGATGAATCGCCGCGTCTCTTCGGAAGCCTGACCTTGGTTGCCCATCTTAGACACCACTTTGTGATGTCGGGCCGCCAGAGTGAGCTGGCGCGCCTCCCACATGGAGTGCGTCAGGGGTTTTTGAACCAGCACGTGCTTGCCCCGGCGAATCGCCCACAGCGCGGCAGGAAAGTGGGTGTGGTCTGGCGTCGCGATGACCACCGCGTCGAACTCCGACGAGATTTCGTCGAACATCTTTCGAAAATCGGTGTACCGGCGAGCTTCCGGAAACTTCTTGATCGTGGGGCCCGCGCGGCCGAAATCCACGTCGCAGATCGCCACGATCTTGCCGCCAGCTTCGGCGGTTTCCACCGCATCGCTGTGCCCTTTGCCGCCCGCGCCGATGACGGCGACGCGCACCTGTTCACTGGGCGGCGGTTCTTGACCACGGCCGACCACCCAAGCCGGCAGGATCAAAAGACCAGTGCTGTTGCGTAGAAACTGACGACGTCCCATCCGGAACACCGTTCGGCGTGGACTCATCGCACAGCCCCTTTCTTCGAACCCGCCGGCGCGTCGGACCTCGCACGAGTTGCGGCGGCATGTTCTTGCGCAGCCTTGAGTTCGTCCGGTGATTCGGGCACCTCGCCGAGGTCTTTTGTCTCGCGCATCCATTGCTCCAGCACGGCGCGCAACCGTTCCAACGCGGCGCGATGCTGTGGATCGGTGGAAGTAGCCAAATTCTGAGTTTCCCATGGATCGGTTTCGAGATCGTAAAGTTCCTCCGGCGGCATGCGTGGTGCGCACAACGCCGCGGAGGCCGGGGGGAGTTCCCCGCGCGCATAAAGCTCTTTCAGCAGGTTCCAAACCGGATATTGCCGCTCTTTGTACGCGTTCGGGGCAAGCAATGGGACCTCTGGGGTGAAGTTGCGGATGTAACGGTACCGGCGATCGCGAACCGTTCGGATTCGCATCACCGTTTCGTCGCACCGATCACGGTGGCCGAAGACAT
The DNA here is from genome assembly GCA_900661335.1 of uncultured bacterium. Taxonomy (GTDB): domain Bacteria; phylum Verrucomicrobiota; class Kiritimatiellia; order PWTM01; family PWTM01; genus CAACVY01. Next base: position 27,788 of record CAACVY010000024.1, read on the forward strand.
ACTCACGCGGCGGGTCTGCGTGAGGGCCCAAGAACACCTGGCCCTGCATCGCCGGAGGCTTCGGCACGCCCGCGATGGCTAGGGTCGTGGCGGCGAGATCAATCCCATGGATCAGACGGTCATCCACGGTGCCCGGCTTGAAGCCCTCGGGTGGGGGCAACGCGCGCGCCCAGCGGATGATCAGCGGCACGTGGAGCCCTTCTTCGTAACAGAATTGCTTACCGCGCACATGCGCCTCGCCGTTGTCGGCGAAGAAGATCACCACGGTACGCTCCGCGAAGCCATCGGCCTCGAGGGCCGCCAGCACCCGACCGACTTTACGGTCCAACTCGCTCACGGAGTCCAGGTACCGGGCCCAGTCCTCGCGCACCACCGGGTGATCGGGATAGTAGGGTGGGAGTTCAACCTTCGCGGGATCGGCCCGCGAGGGGGCGCGAAATGGACGGTGCGTTTCGGAAAAGTTCACCTGTGCGTAGAACGGCGAGTGCGTGCGCAGATCGGACCAGCGGTCGGAGTCGAAGGGACGCCCCTCGTAGAAGAAATTCCAATCGGTCTTGCCCGTTCCTCGAAAACCACACGACTCGGGCAACGTGACGACATTGGCAGTAAAGTACCCGGCGTCGCGCAGCCAGTCCGTCAACACTCGCACGCCGTTCGGGAGCCGGTAGCCGTCCGTGCGGTGCGACCGGTGGTTATGTGCCCCGATGGTCGTGGCATACATGCCGGTCATGAACGCAGAACGACTGGGGGAACATACGTGGCCATTGTAGAAATGAGTGAATCGCACTCCTTCGGCGGCAAGGCGGTCGAGGTTCGGGGTCTCCACCTCACGCGTGCCATAACAACCGAGGTGCGGCCCCATGTCCTCGGCGATCAACCAGAGAATATTCGGCCGCTCCGCTCCTCGCGCAAGCACCACTCCCATCCATGCGGTCATCGCAATGCTGCGCCACCGACTCATCGCGGTCGCTCCTTCCTTATCCGGCCAGGCAGGTGAACCAGACTCGGGCATACAACGAAGTGCCGCCCCTTTTATTGTCCCCGTGCGCATCCTCGACGCTTGGAAAACCTCTCCATGAAGCCATTCCCCATCGAGGCGCGACCCCAGCGGCCGGGCGCCATCGTAGCGTACGCATGGCTGGCCCCAACATTCGATGAGTTGCCTTTTCACAACGGTGTGGACATATTGAGCGTCATGGGACGAGATGACTGGATCGCTGGGGAACCTGGACGGGGTGCGACATTGCGTGTTCATGTCGTGCCAGGAGCTTCACGATCCGCATGGGCAGGATGGCATGGCACGTGTCCCAAAGTGCGCCTCGCAGCCCGGCCCGAGCGTGGAGATGCCAACCGGGAACTCCAACGTTTTCTTGCGGAGGAGTTCGGGGTCCCGCCAGTCCGCATCGAGCTGCTGCGCGGAACGGCGTCGCGAGATAAAGACATTCGGATTGTAGGAACCGCACCCGAAGAGGTTCGGCGTCGCGTTCTGAGGGCGGTGGGGCCCGAACCTTTCGCGAACCGACCCGGAAGTTCGGTCCTCCCCGCAGGCAACCTGAGGAGTCCCGGCTGATGGACCTCGCTTCTACGGCTCGTCAATTCGCGCGCGAAGGCCGCCTGGTGACCGTGTACCCAACAGGCAACGGCAACGTCAACGAGACGTACATCGCAGTGTTCCGCACCACCTACGACGAACACCGCATCGTCCTGCAGCGCATCAATCGGCATGTATTCCGACGTCCAGAGATCCTGATGGAGAACCTGCGTCGCGTCACGGCCCATATCCACCGCCGACTGCTGGAGGAAGCAGACCAGGCCGATCGCATCTGGCAGTTACCGGCCATCGTTCCTTGCCGGGACGGGAAGGACTGGTTCATAGACGATGAAGGGAATTTTTGGCGCGCATTGACGCTGATTGATTCCGCACGGGCCTACGAGACGGCGCAGACGACGGAGCACGCGTACGAAGTCGGAAGCGTCTTGGGAAACTTTCACCGCTTGCTTTCGGACATGGACGCGGCGGCCATCACCCACCCATTGCCGGGGTTCCACGTCACTCCGCGCTACTTGGAGATGTACGACGAAACCTGCCGTACCGAGCGCGCCCAGCGATTGCTGGAGAATTCCGTGGAGGCCCAGCGATTGGCCCGGTTTGTCGAGGAGCGCCGCGACTTTGCCAACTGTCTTCAGCGTGCGCTCGACCGAGGCGAGCTGAAGCTGCGGATGATCCACGGCGACCCGAAGGTCAACAACATCCTCATTGACGAGTACACGGCCAAGGGCACGGCCATCATTGACCTCGACACCGTCGGCCCCGGCCTCATCCATTACGATTTCGGCGACGCGCTCCGGTCCATCGCCAACCCCGCCGGCGAAGAGGTAGAAAAACTCTCACGGGTGGATTTCTCCATGGAGCTGTGCGAGGGATTCTGCCGCGGCTACATTCGGTTCGCAGGCGACATGCTCACCGACGCGGATCGCGCATACTTCTACGACTCGATTCGCTTGCTGGCCTTCGAACTCGGGCTTCGGTTTTTCCAGGACTACTTGGCCGGCAACCAGTACTTCCGCGTGAGGTTTCCAGAGCAAAACCTCAACCGTGCGCGCGTGCAGTTCCGCATGTGCGAAATCATCGAAGCGCGCGAGAAAGCGATCCGGAAAATTCTCGCCGACTGCGTCTAGCCCCCGACCGCTCTTCGCCCGCGCATCCGATCGACCACGCCCACCGCCGAGTCCCACGCGGCCCCACACCGCAGGCGCCGTTCGCCCTGCATCCCTTTGGATACAACCGCGTGGTTCAGTTGCGAGATCGCCACGCGGTGACTCGAACCCCAAGGCCGGAGAGACCGAACCAGCTTATGCCCCGAGATTCTCCACCGCCCAGGACCACAGCGGGAGTTGTTTAAGCCCCTCGACCACCGGCACGCCGGCCGTTTCGAGCCGGCGGCGGCTTTGGTGGCCCGCCAACACCAACCAGCACACAGCGCCGAGTCGGCGAGCCATCTCCGCGTCGTGAAGAGTATCGCCGATCACCCAGATCTCGGACGGACGACGGCCGTGGTTTCGGAACCATTCGAGGGCGAGCGGGATTTTTCCGTACGCGTAGACATCGCTTGCGCCCAGCACAGTGGAAAACAAGTGACGGATCCCGAAATGGTCCAACAACGACCGCAGGGAATCTCGCTGGTACGCAGAAATGAGCACCTGGTCCACGCCACGGCGGCCAAGCCCCTCCAGCAATTCCCGAGCGCCCGCGCGTAACGCACACTCATAGCGGCGCGCCTCGTACAAGCGGATAAATTCAGCGCCGATGCGCTCAAAGGGTTCACGCTCCAGGTCGATCCCGAGCTGCTCGTAGTAGCGGCGCACTGGAAAGTCGAACGATTCTGCGTACTGTTCGGCGGTCAGTCCCGGGAGCCCCCGCTCGCGCAACATGCCGTCCATGATATCCACGCACAACCCGGCGTCATCGAACAGGGTCCCATTCCAGTCCCAAACCACACATCGTGGCATCGAATAGGCTCTCATTGTGGCCCACTCAAACAAGAATCACTAAGTAGAGGCGCACACGCAACTCTGAATTGCTCCTCGGCGGAATCGACACTGGGGCCATCAAAGGAACTCTCAACCAACGCGTCTCATCCGGTACAGAATGCAACAGCGTGACGAAGCATTCACCGCGTAGAAAGGACGCTGAATATGCTGTGCACGTCGCCAGTGCAGTGTCTTCAGCTGTCAGCTAACATGCTTGTTTGGGCAAGGCATCACCCCCAAAGTGCGTCACACGGCGACTCCTAGGTGCCGGACAAATAGGTCCAATTCGCGGCAGGTTGCTTCGGCGCCTGGTATTGCGGATCGCCTAGTTGTGGCTCGCTCAAACCGCGGGCCACATGGCGGAAAGAAACCAACTCAACTCACCGGCTTCGGCAGAACTTCAAGCATTGCCCGGCTGTACCGCAGAACTTGCATATATTTGTCACAGCTCCAAGCCGCGCTTCGGTCGCACGTGGCAGCTTATCGAGTCTTAAAGGCGGTCCCACACTTGGACGGTGCCCACACCCGCAACCAGGAACACTTGTATGCAGTTCGAGCGCCTGCAACTACACAGGATTCCTCAAGGCTTCACCTAGTTGAGTGGCATCGTGCTACCGATGTCAATTCTTTGTCGAGATATCATCCACCACAAAACCTATGGTGCCGCGTGAGGTTTCGGGAGTTCAAAACCCGTTCTGTTACTTCAAGCCTTGTTGGTGGCGTTCAGTCGACTGCGGACCGGTGGTCCGAGCGTTCGTGGCATGTGGCAGTTGCACGTACGAACGATCCGCCTTATTATACCGCCCAGGGTAGTCGTTGTGCGACTAGGGCATCCAAAAACGCTACACGACTCCATCGAGTTTGCCGGTGCGCGGGCGGCGCTGGCTGAGCCAACCCCACCAGCGGTTGCAAGATTTGGACCTGTCATTCTTGTAGCGCAACCGAAGGGGCCGTATGTTAAAGCTTTTCGGATTGTGCAATCACTCAAACATTTGTGCTACGGCCATCCAATGTTCCGCGGAAAGCCAGCAATGTCCAGACGGCCTTGCCTCATGAGTAACGCAAGACTCGAGCGGTCGAAGAACCAAGTGCGTTGTGGTCTACACGCCCAGCGCCACCAAAATATCTCACTGGACCGTAAGACTCACTGTTTTAATATACGTGGCCTAGCCTTGGGATGGTTGTGGCTGCTTTATCAATCATGCGTGATCTCTTCGGGCAAGGCTGCCTCTCTTGATTATGGCTGGACGGCTTTCGAACCGACACCCGCCATCGTCGACAATCCGCTCAAAGGGCTGGTTCCGTATGAGGGAGGGGCACCTGATTTTCCGCACACGCTCGAATTCCAGTACTTCGCGCTTCGACAAATTATGACCAATCAGGCAGCGTTCGACTGGAGGCCTATTGATCGGTTTCTCTCGAACGTTCAGGCTCGTGGCTGTCAGGGAATCTTCCGTATATGGTTAGAGTACCCGGGCAAGCCCACAGGAGTTCCTTCGTGGTTACTGAACCGAGGTGTCCGGATCACCGTTTGGACGGAAGGTACGACAACAAATTTCACGCCGGACTATGGGAACGCCACGCTTCGAAGCGCCATCACTTCGACCATCTACGCACTTGCCCATCGATATGACCTGGACCCTCGAGTCGCATTCATCGAGGCTGGTTTTCTCGGTAAATGGGGAGAATGGCACACGTATCCGCGAAGAGACCTTTGGGCGTCGAAGGAAGTTCAAACCGAAGTGATGAACGCGTACGAGAAAGCATTTAGCCGCGTGCCCATCCTCTTACGCTATCCCGCAGGTAGCAATGACGTTTATTATGCCGCTAATCACTTGCGTTCCTTTGGATATCATGACGACTCTTTCGCATATGCGACCCGAGAGACAGGAAATCCGAACGACAATTGGTTTTTCATGGCCAAGATGAAAGCGGCTGGCGTCGAGGCGTTGACAAAATGGATGACGTTGCCAATAGGCGGAGAAATAAGGCCAGAGGTTTGGATGGTAGTATGGGATGATCCCCCTGGTACCCCTCCAGGACAAGATTTTTTCGCGTGTGTGGAAGACACGCATGCGACCTACATGAGAGACGGCAGTATTTCCCAGCCTTTAAGTTCCAAACAGCGAGAACGTGCCATGGACGGGGCACGACGTTTAGGCTACGACTTTTGTGTCACAAGCGCGCGGTTGTGGAAAACTGCGGCAAACGCTTGGGGGGCGCAAATTGAAGTCCGCAATCGTGGAGTGGCACCTTTCTATATGGATTGGCCGATGCAGGTAGCCTTGTTGGCCAGTAATCGGCAGGTGATAACCAAATGGATGCCGACTGGTTGGTCATTACGCGGAATTTTACCCGGACAAACACGTCGATTCGAGACCATAGCGCCTGTGTCTGTCTCGACTGCTGTCGCATATGTGGCGCTACGAGTCCCTAATCCCATGGCAGGTGGACGACCCATCAAGTTCGCCAATTACGCCCAACAGCACGATACAGAGGCATGGTTCATCTTAGGACCTGGCGCGAATTTGTCTGTGGGCCTTGACAGCCCTTCGACTGCAATCGCTGGGTATGGTTATCGATATGTGATCGGGTGTACCAATCACGGACCTCTAACGGCGACCTCACCGATCATCACCAATTTGTTACCTTCTTTCAGCACGTTGCGTACCGTGTTCGTGAGTCAAGGCACCTGGGCAACCAACCGGAACCTGCTCCTCTGGTGGCCCGGAGGGATAGTCGCAAAATCTTCAGTCCATGCTACCGTGACAGTCATGTTTGCCATAACCGCGGGCGGCAGCGTCACCAACCACATTTGTGGAGCCCCCCGCGAGCCAGACCCTTGGCCCTCGGATAACGCCAAGACAGTACTGGTGCAGGTCCGGGCTGATCAAGACCGTGACGGTATACCCGATGATTGGGAACAATACCACTTTGGTCACGTGACAAATTGTGCACCCCACGCGGACCGCGACGGCGATGGAATGTCAAATCTTCAAGAGTTTTTGGCGGGGACGGATCCTCTCAGTCAAGCCTCAAGCCTACGGATTCGTGCGCAGATGAACAAGCAGTCGTTACAGCTTATGTGGCCAGCAGTTTCTGGGCGCACATATCAAGTGCAATTTGCTGAGACCTTGTCGGTCCCGTGGCGGGACCTCCCATCTGCCTTTTATTCGGCCACGCCCAGTTCATCACTTGCAACGTTGTGGTTCAACTGTCCATCCTCTGGTTTTTACCGCCTTCGTTTAATGGTGCCGACCGTAGGTGATTGATCGGTCCGGACCATCCTCATATCCATTCAACCCATGGTCGGACAACCTTTACAAACTGTCGCCCTTAAACCAGATGCCAGCCGGGCCTTAAGATGCTTGTATGGTGCGGTGGACCCCATTTTTGAACCATGGGTGAGGGAAAGATAGTTATGGCTCCGATTCTCCCGAAAGGCTTTCTTTTCCTGTGGAGAGGGTGGTGGAGATAGTGGGATGGTGGTGCCAGGCACCTTGGGAGAGTGCGCGTAACTCTTTCGGCGTGAATGGGATACGGGCCTTTTCGAATGGCGAATTTCCGGGGATTGTGGCGGACCGCTGTGTGACCCGATCAATCAAAACGCTTCGCAACTGCCTTGGAACTTCCGGCGAGGACGTTGTCCCGTCCAACGGCCACGAGCGCCTTGGCCGGAGACCACGTCCTAAGCAATCCGCTCATTGCCGCACGACCGAGTGCGTACGGTATGGGATCGCGGGGTTCCAGACTCGGCCCCATGCTCATGTGAAGGTCTCCCGCGCCCCGAACCTGTCCCAGCCACCTACCAAGCGTGGTGAGCGTCCGTACCGGTTAGTGCGAGACGTCACTTTTGCACACCAAAGCCCTTGTTGCGGCTGAGAACTCGCCTGTTCACCCGACAGGCGGATCAAACAAGTGTGCCTCGAAGCACTGGGATTGGCCAACTGGCTAGGGCATTTATCTGCCACTACAACTCAAATCCGACACACTGCGCAATGGGGTCGGCATCGGTTCCCGTGGGGTCTACATTTTTGAATGTCGTGCCCGTTTGAGGCCTTGCTGCCACGACCGGTGCTTGCACATCGATATGACTCGAGCCGAGGAGTGTGTCCATGAGGCTTGGCATGTCCCCGCACCCGCATAGAAGGTTGCCCAGCGGCGGAATTCACGGAATCCTTCCAGCGTTTGTGCTCGCAACGGCGTTGCAGATGATGGGCGCGGACTTGAGTAGCGCTATGCGAGCTGGGGATTGGGTCCTCCTTTGGAAGGACGATTTCAACTCTGGAACATTGGACCCATCACGGTGGCGGGCTACGCAAGAGTCCGCATGGCGAACTGGGAATATCCGGATCGCTGAGGGGGTGGCTCTGGTTGAAAGCATCCGTTGAAGACGGGCGACGGTTGGGTGGAGAAGTTCGCACCGAGAAAAGCCTCCCAACCACAATTTCCGTTGTGCCAAATCCGGCCACCGGTCCGCGTCGAAATCCGCTCCAAACCCATCACAAAACCAGGGTCATATTTTGCCCTCCGGCTCTTCCAGCCCAATGGAACCGCGAGGTATTTGCTGAGCACACATTTGCGGTGGGCAAGGAGTTTGATCTTTTGGAATGCGCCGGCGGGGAGTGTGTGAAGGATCGTGACATTCAAATCAAGGCTCATATGACGGTACACACTTGGCGCTGTCCGTAGGGCGCTCGCTTCCTGGCTCGCACCGCAGTGTTCAAGTCAACATTGCCCCGATGATTTCGGTAGGGAATCCTACCCAATGGCAAGAAATTCGACCGGACTGGCAGAACGAGAACAGGCTGGGAGGGTGCGAAGTCCGTTACTACTGCCGAACTCCTGGACAGGAGTGGGGGGAACCTTGGTTTCGTCTACGTCCCGAACGCGACTTTTTCCCGGCTGACCATCCGATGAATCAAATCGTGTTCGGCCATGGGAGGCACATAGACATCCTCAAGGCCGTTTGGAACGAGCCAATGCATCTTAGTATTGCCGGCTGCTGGATTTCTCAGGAACAACTAGCTTCACGTGGCTCGTGTACATGGGGCGGTCCAACGCCAGATCCCCGCGATTTTCCAGTCGAGGTTCTGAGTGAGTACGTGCGCGTGTGGGTTCCTGCGGGCGGCGAACGGCTGGGAGGGGGGGGGACACGCGTTGCCTAGGCACCTTCACCGACCCGCGCTCTGCAGGTGCGCTTGAAATGTGCTCGCGGTACGGTTGTCGGATTGGGCGCAGCCTGGTTCATCCGTGCGCTGCCGCGTGAGGTGTAGGAGGACGGTCCAGCCGTTGCGATTGAATGAGGGTGCGACCCAAGATGCGAAGACCCAATGCGATGGCTTGGAGACGGGTTCGTACCAGGGGACGAGTCGGGGTCAAGTTTGGCCAACCGGGTGTTGAAAGATCGTCCGCTGGCCACATGACTTGCGGCCACGAACTCCACAACCACCCCCATGGGTTCTCTAGCGCAGCTTGGATCCGGCCCAAGTGAGTCGGGTACCAAAACAGATCGTGGTAGAGCACACTGGCGACGTAGGACCAAGGGGCCAGAACGGTTCGGAGTGTCCACTCGAGCGGACGGCGCAACCGTCCCCAGTAGATCCGATGTTGCATTCGAGCCGCAAACGACATGTGTCGGAACGGGCCCTCGAACCGCCAGTTTTCGTTGGCGGCATCAAGATCGCCCACGACCTCAATCTCGCGCGGATCCCCACAACCGAGTCCATCGTCGTGGGCGAGCCGGATATATCGGAGGTCCGAAAGGGGATCGAATCCCATCAAGCGCGCGGCGACGGCATCGATGGCAACCATATCCGCGGAAGCCAGTATCACGTTGCAAACCCTTGGTCTTAGGCAGCGTGGACCTGGTCCATCTCCTGCCCAAGTGCCGTCCATCACGGCGAATATTCCGGCATGGATGTGCTGTTGGATTCGGAGAAGGTCCACCAGTGTCTCGTGGATCACCGGGTGGGCCCAGTGCCGATGTTCGTTGAGCAGCGCGCCGAATGCGTTTTTCATCGCACCGGTTGTGCCCGTGAACACGTGAGTCTTGACGGTGGGCAAATGAACGATGGAGCTGCCGACGAGAATTTTCGGGATATGAAAGCCTTGCGGGTAAACCTGATTCAGGACTCGGAAGCGGTCCGCCACTGCACCGACCGCGTCGCGGATCGGAACCCATTCGACGTCCGGTTCGTACAAGTGCAAGTTGCGCAAGCCATGGGCTTCCACGATGGTGTGGTAGTGGTGCTCGCGTTCGCCCAGTCGGGCGTCCACGACCACCGTTCGGTTGTGGCAAGCAAGTAGCCGGTTACGCGAATGTCCTTCCCGCAACAGTTGCCGAATGACGCCGTCGAGCTGCCAGGGCGTGGTGGAACATGCGGGCATAAAGAAGTGCCAACTCAAATTGATTTTCAGCGCGACGTCCGGTCCGCGCGGAATGGCCGTGGCGCTGCCCGCCAACTCCATGGCACGGCCGATATCCCGCAGCACGGTGGCTGGGCTGGTCCGAACCACCGCAACTTTGGCGCGCACTTGATAACCTCCGCTGGGCTGCTCCGCTGGTCGGATCAGCCGTCGTACAGCTCGTCCCCAGAATCGCCGCCGCTTCCCGCGCCCTCGCCGAGCGCGTCGCCCATTTTTTCCTCAATCTTATCGGGGTCCTCCCCCGCCTCGAGGCGTCGAATCACCTCTTCCATTTCCCCTTCGATGGGCTCATGGGCCAGTTCGGCCATTCGGCGCATCGCGCGTCCCATGGAGCGCGGATCGTTCTCATCCACGCTGTCCAGCAGCGACTCCAGCTCCCGCATCTCCGCTGGGGAAGGTTCGGGGAGCGAGGTTTCCTCCGCGCCTAGATCTTCGCCCGCGCCGCTTGCCCCCTCGTGCTCCGACGGGGCCGCGGCCCCTTCCGGCGCGGAGCGCACGGATCCGCCCTTCCGCCCTCCGATCACGGCCACGCGCGAAAGCACACGCCGCATCGAAGTACTGCCACACTTCGGGCAGGCCGGCGGAGCATGCGCGGCGATGTTCCGGACCAAAAACGCCGAAATTTTTCGGCACGACTCGCACTGGTACTCGTAGATCGGCATGGCCACATCGGTCCAACTTCTCTTACCAAGATAGTGTGGGTGCTTGGCGACCGCAACAGCCGAGTCCACTCCGCGGCGGTGGGATCCGGACTACTCCTGCACCTGCACGGTCCAAGGATTGGACCATCGCAGGCCA
>CAACVY010000023.1 GCA_900661335.1 uncultured bacterium
CTTATGCCCACTGGCGTGCGTGGGTTTGGAGCCCGACAGAAACGCGGAACTGCCCACTTTGCAAGGCTTTTCTGCAACTCGTCCCGGAAGTCAGGTTAGAGTCCGACGGTCAACTTAACCGACCGGGACGGCGTGCCACCTTGCCGTAAGATTCTGCTCTTCATTCTCCCGATGTGGCCGTCCGCTGCGCCGGCGCTGCCAGCTCGGCGGCCGATGGGCAGTGGTTCAGTGCGGAGGTGCGCTGTCCAATCTTGGACTAAGAAACGGGCGGCGCCAGCTGATCGGCCCTTGGGGCCGCCTCATCCGATCCGGTGGTGGTGTAATCCTGCCGTGTTGAACTTGGCGGGGCGTCCCACTGTTTGGGGCCGAGAATCCCTCCCGAAACTACCATTCGGAGGGCCTCTTCTACGGACATCGCGAGAGGCTTTACCTTCCCCTCGTCGAGCAAAAGCAAATATCCGGACGTTGGGTTGGGCGTCGTGGGCAAAAAGACCCGGATGATACGCCGGCCATCTTCGCTTGTCCCCGTTCCGCCGACGAACCCGATTGCGTGACAACCCGGATACGGGAAGTCCACGAGCACCACCTGTCCGAATGCACGTTGCTCTCTTCGGGCCAACAGGTCCACCAGGTTTTTGGTCCATGTGTAGACCGAGTTCACCAAGGGAATTCGGACCAGCAGCGATTCCCCCCACTTCATGAGGCGCCGGCCCAACATCATACGGGTGAGGGTCCCGATGACGTACAGGAACGCCAGCAAGATCACAAACGCCACCAGGCCCGCCACGTACTCGGGCAGCCAGTCCCGAGGCAAGATTCGCGCAATGGGCTGGACGTAGCCCAGGACGAGACGAAACAGGATTTGCAGCACCTTGAGGGTGACGGCAAGTGGAACCAGGACCAAAACCCCGGAGATCAACCGCGCGCGAATGTGCTGAATCAAGCGGGTCATGGATGGCTATCCGGCCAGAAACATACCACCCGCGCCCGCCGCGATCAATGCGGGGTTACTCGAAGCGGACGTTGGGAGTCCGCGCAGGTTTACTGTGTCAACGCGGCCATAAGGACGTTGATCCCGATGGCCAACGATCCGGCTTCGTCGTACGCCCACGCGTACGGATTGGGGGAAAGTTCCCAACCACCCGCTAACCCGAATGGGCTGTAGACCACCGCCCAGTGCCCATCCACTTGAATTCCTTCCAACCGCGGTGGGATGCGGGAACTTTTCATGGGCTGGCTCAACGCCGGCGTGACCCCCACGCTCTCGATTCGGTTGGGCATTTGGAAGATCACATCCGTCGTCGGAATCGCGGCCAGCGCTGCCTCGGGCCAGACGCGGCGCATCTCGCGGCGAAAGGCCTGATCGAACGCAACTCGGCCGCAGCAAGCCTCAGCGAATAGGAAACCTCCCCGACGCAAATACTCACGAAGATTCTGTACCTCCTGCGGCGACAAGCGGAAGTCCTCGTGCCCCGTCATGTACAACAATGGAGAATCGAACAACGTCGGATCCGACAGACGGAGCTCTTTGACGGCAAACTTGACTGGCACGCCGGTTCGCTGATGGAATTGCTGCAACAGGACTGATAAGGCCTTGTGGCGGGTCTTCCATTCCCCGTCGTACACGACTTGCGCGACGCTGATCTTGCCGGCCGAGGTGGGCTCCACGTCCACGAATTGCAAACTCTGAGCCAACTGCCGCGCCCAGGCCCGTTGGGCGGTTGCGTAGGCCATCAAGTTGACGCCAAGTTTGCGCGCCGAGTCCACCGTGTACGCGCGCAGGCTGTCGTCGGTGTTGCCATCCCACCCGATGCCGAGTCCCCAGCGCGAGACCACCGCAACCACGCGGCAATTGATCGTCACAGCGTCCAACCATGGAGTGGACTCGGTGTAGCCGGCCTCGCGCACGCCGGAACGGTACTCCACCCGGTCCAAGTCGTAGTACGCATGGAAGATCGAATGGTCGGGGCCCAGCCGTTGGATGGGCACCTCCGGGAAGATCGTGCGGAGCTCCTCGATGGCGGAATCATAGAACGGTTTCGAGCCGGCCGCTGCGTCGTAGATGATCATACCGCCCGCCAACAAGTACTTGCGCAACCTCGCACGTTCGGCGGGCGTATGACGGATCCGGAAATGCCCAGAACGAAAGAGAATCGGGTTGCGTTCCGGGTCCTCCGAAATCTCCTCCAACGACTTCACCTCGCAGGCAAGGTGAACGTCCATCATGTTCTTCATCTCGCGGAGCAAGTTGTTGAGGTCATCCGGCCGGGTGGCCCAATCCAACATGCCTTTGTCCGACCGAATTTTGACGAACATGATCGGGGGGTTGGGAGGGTTTTTCTTTTCCGATCGCGCTTGTGGCACAACCGGCGGCGGCGGATAGGGGATGTACGACTCGCCCGACGACATCCGAGCCGGCGGGGGCGGGGGCGGTTGCCCCACCACGGGCGGCACGAACCCAGGTTCGTCGGAACCATCCCCGGGGAACAAGATGTAGGCCGGCGCATGTGCCACCCACATCATGGCCCATGGCATACCAATTGCGACGGCGGCTGACCACCGGTTCATGGCGATCCTCCTTCGACTCATTTGGCCCTCGGGTCTACTTCTTTCAACAACTCCTTGCCAGCTTTCGGTGCCGGACGGTCTTTAAAGTCTAACAGCGCCGGCCGTAGGACCCACTCCACACGGCCGGGTGACCGAACGAAGGTCAACCGACCTCGCGCCGCCACATGGTCGCCGAGCTGCAAGGTCCGAGCCAACGACAATGAAGCACTGCTTTCAATCACGAGCGACACGGGTAGGTCAGACGCTGGCTCGCGGGTAGAAAGAATCAGTGCGGATCCAGTCGGTGCTGGCTGGATGGATTCGATGCGCAAGTATCGGAAGGTGTGAAGCAAGTTCGTGTGAGCCGCCTCGAGTTGCGCGCGACGGTCTGTCGAGGCTTCCACCCAAGCCAACGCGAAGTCATTCCCATTGCGAACCGGTTCGGCCCGTGCGGGGCCCAGGAAACATGTCACCCCCGCCAGCCACCCGACCGCCCACCGACGGCGGCGAGACCTTGACCGCGCTCCATCGCGCCATGAGGCATCTGTCCACAAAGTTGGACCGCTCCATTCGATTGGGCATGCCAGGACCAGGACCCATTTCGGCAACACGGTCCATTCACCTCTTCAACACTAGCATAGACCCCAAGCGGGCCGAGTCAAGCAACCCGTCGCAGCCAAGTCGCGCTGTGGAGCCGAGTGACAAATGACAAATGACGCATCCAATCGTCATGTGCTTCGCCCTCCGGGCGGCGCATCCGTGCCTGGCTATGCGCGAAACATGGTCCTCTCGGCCGACAGGGTAGGGAAAGCACCTGGCCGTCGAGCTGCGGTCGGCGGGGAATGATTCCCAGGGGCGCGGGCCGCTTGGGGAGATTCCTTGAAAGACACCCGTGAAGCTTCGGGGGAGCTCGGGGGCCATCTCCACTTCGATCCCTCGCGCAATTGCGTTGCCGCGGCATCCGGGGTTTGTCTCAACGTGGGGAAGCATCACGGGCAGGGCGCAACCGCCAGTAGCCTGCAAGCAAACTACCCAAGACGGAATGGCAGGTGGCGGAAAGCGCACCCGGGAGTGTGGCCGAGGGCATAGTGGGAAAATTGCTGTGAGCGAGGACGGTGGCCAATCCCGAGTTCTGCATGCCGACTTCGATCGAGACGGTGCGGCAGACCGTGGGGACGAAGCCGAACAGCGCGGCGAGCCCATACCCCAATCCAAATCCGCCTGCGTGAAGAAGTACCACCGCCGTCAGCAAACGAACTCCGCTCTGCCGGATGACGTCGGCGTTTTGCCCAAGGATGCTGGCGCAAATTAGCGCGATCGTCACCACTGCGATGGGGGGCGCGACGGGCAGAATCCACCGCACCAGCCGGGGCGCGCCATGGTGCAGCGCCAAGCCGGCCACCACCGGCAACAGAACGACTTGGGCGGTGTCGAGCAGCAGCTTGGCCGCGTCCACGGGGACGTACGCACCGGCGTAGAACTTGGTCAGCGCAGGCGTAAAGATCACGGCCGCCAGCGTAGAACACATGGTCATCAACACCGAAAGCGCCACATTAGCTTTGGCGAGATAGGTGACCACGTTCGAGGCCGTCCCGCCCGGAGCGCAGCCGACGAGAATGAGGCCCACGGCCAGCGGCGTCTCCAACCGTAGCGCGCGCGCCAACCCCCAGCTGAGCAAGGGCATGATGAGATACTGACCGGCAAATCCGATGGCGACTGCGCGAGGCATCGTGAACACGCGGCGAAAGTCCGCGAACTCCAGCGTAATGCCCATGCCGAGCATAATGATCGCCAACCCGCCGACGATCCAAGGCCCGCGAAACCACGTGAACGCCTCCGGCCACTTCAGGGCCGCGAAGCCGCCGAGCACCACCCAAACGGGAAACAAGTTGGTGAACGTTTGAAGCGCGCGAGACATCGGGGATCCATTCATCGGGATTTCCCCGCCGCGGATCCCGTGGGCACGACTTCCAGCACCGCACCTCTGGAAAACCCACCGCCTTCGACTACCACCGCCACGGCGGAAGCTGGTCGGACTTCTATGACCCGGATCCGTCCCAAACTGCGGCCTGGAATCTCGTCGATCACATCACCCGTGAGCGGATCGGTCACGCGACGGGGTGGCTCGCGAACGCGGAACTCGGTGCCGGTCTGTAGCCCAACGTTCGAGCCTCCATTCACCAAGACCCGACCCTCCTCTAGCACTTCCGCGATGCGGGGAGTCCAGTACTCGGGCGGGAGGCTGTCAAGAATGCGGCGGACGGCATCGCGGATCGCGGCTTCGGTCGCCTGACCCAAGGGGGTCTGAAAAAACGCGTCGCCCCCGAACGCCAGCTTTCGGTAGTCCACCGATCCTCTTAAAAACCCGCTCCGCGCGGTCCCGTCGGCGCGGACCGAGGCGATCACTTCTCCGGTCTCCACGTCCGTGATGCGCAAGTTCAACGACACGCGAGCCGCCGACCCCCCCAGCCACGCGCGCAGAGTGCTCGTCGAAAACCAACCACTCGAGTCGCCTGTGACAGTGAAGTCCGTGATGACCCCACGAATGAGATAGCGTGCGTTTTTCAACCGGCCTGTAGCTACGCGGCCCTCGGGGCGAAAGAGCGATTTGCCCTGTCGAAGCAGTTCGTTCAACGTGTCGTCCAAGTGCTTCCGCTCGAGCACGATCACGCGGTCGGTCTTGAGAAGCTCCGTGATGAGTAAGTCCGCCATGCCCCCGCCCAGCTTCCACTGACCAACGAACGCGGACTGGTTTTCGAACTCGGCGACTGCCACCACCGGACGGATGAGCAGCGCCGGCAGATACGCGGGTTTTTCCGGCGGGCGTCGAGGCTCATAGGTCGGCGTGCGGCAGCCCAGAAGCCCGACCGCGGCCGCCGCCCAGAACGCCCACGGCCGGCGGAGACGTCGCGATGTTCCGAACACACTCAGAGTCATGGACGTGACAAAAGCTCCCGGATTGTCCAACGAATTTCGGGGTCCGGGTCATTCGTATACGCGCGCAAGAGCGATCGGGCTGTGGGCAAGCGCGCCGCCAATTCCTCGCGCGCACGGGCGCGCACATGGGCATCGTCGTGTGAAAGTTGCTTCACCCAGGTGACGATCTCAGCGGTATTGGTCGGCGGGGATTCCGGAACACTGCCCGCTGTGTCCACCGCGCCCGACTCGGGGATCACGACCCTCCCATCCCCAGCGTCCTCGACGCGCTGCGCATCGATAGAGGAAATTCGCCAGCGGTCGCCAATTTGGACCCACCGCACGCGGTACCGCAGGTCCGACTGCTGAAAGCGCAATTCGGCCTCGCCTTGGTCCGGATCAACTTGTTCACCTACGAGCATGGCGGGCTCTTGTTCGAGGACTTCCCGAAGCATGTCGAGGTAAATCCCTCCGAACAGCCGGCGCGCGGAGGTTAGAAACTCGGGGGACAGATAGCTGCAAAGTTCGCGCTCGGTCTCTTGCGGATCTTTGTCGTCATCGCTTTCGAGCAGTTTTTGCAATGCTTGCCATTCCTCGCGCGGCGAACGGACCGGCCGCAGCTCGGACTCTGGCTTACCCTGAGCGCGTAGAAGCTCGCGCGCTGAGCGCCGCAACTCAGGTGGAACCGGACGAGTGGCCAGCCACCGCAAGTCGGTGAGCGCCGCTTCCGCCGCACCGGCCTGCAAGTGAGCGCGGGCTCGTAACCAGCGCGCCGCGGCACCCAACTCCAAGGACTCGGGCTGTGCCTCGACCACCTCCGTTAAGGCTGTCACCGCCGCCGAGGTGTCGCCCCGCTCCAGGGCGAGTCGGCCGTCGTTCAGCCGTGCGCTCCACGCCAGTGCGGCGATCATCCCGGCTCGAACAACCTCATTTGTCATGCCCACCGTCCCGCGCGTCCCAACTCGCGCGATCCAACTGCACGCCAATTCGGCGCCACGCATCCGACCGCGAATCCATCCACGCGACCGTTCAGAACCGTCCAGACTAACCGGAGACCGTGGTGTTGCCGTGGCCGCCGAAACATTCTACGACTGTCGGGGCCGCCGTGCGACTGAGACGCTGCCCCTCCCCGCGCGTCGACACCCCCACTTGGGCCCTGACCTGTCGCCATGGTGAAAGTGCCTCGTGCCTTTGCGACCCGTGCGCACGTGTCTGGGCCGGTTCGCGGCGGCTATGCAGCTATGAACGATCTTCGGGCCGGCCGGGCGATTCCTCGGGTCGATTGGGCGCCGGCGAAAGAGCGTCCGACGGCGAGCGCAACCGTGCAAACCGCGGCAAAGGAATCAGCTGCATGAGCTCGGCGCCCGCGGCGATGATCGGTTCTCCGGAACCGAACCGGGCAAGAAGAGTCCACGTGCTGACTTTCTCCACGGGTCGTACTTCACGGAACAATGGCACAAGAAACACCGCCGCGAGCACTCGAAGGACCCCCGATACAACGAACACCACCGGCAGCGGCGACAGCAGATGCATCCGCCACGGACCGAGGGTCCACTCGGTGGGAACGGCATCGGCCAACGTGGCGCCGATGACGTTGGCGCCAATCAGCGTCGCCATCGCGTTGAGTAGCCCGTTGTAGCTGGCGACGCGGGCACGCTTGGGGGGGGTCACGGCGTCATAAAGGAAGTTGGCCGAGGCCAAGTTAAAGCCCGCCCACACGAAGCCCGACAAGGCCTGCACGAGCATCAGTGGTCCGAACCCTGTGAAGACGGCCCACAACACCGGTAACACGGGCAGCAGCACGCTCGTAGCCTTGATTACGACACGGGCGCCATGGCGGTCACAGACCGCCCCCCACCACCGATAGACCAGAAACTGGGATAATAACTGGACGACGGTGTTGAGCATGAACTGGGCATAGGTCCAGTGCAGGTCACGGAGCATGTAGACGCTGAAGAAAGGGCCTGCGACATTGACCGCGCCGTTCATGGCCGCCACCGCAATGCTGAAACGCGTGAAGTTCGACCGGGGCGCGCGACGGAGGTAGTCCCAAAAGGAGAAGTACGCATCCGGCGCGCGTTGGTACGGAGGCTCGTAGTGCTTCGTGAACAGCCACGAAGACGTGGCGCGCGCGCACGCGGCGAGGAAAAACAGCGTGGCGAATCCCAGGAGCGGTCGCTGCCACCAGTCTCGAAACAGCGAGAGCCAACCGGCGGCGACCACCATGGCGATCACAGTCGTCAGCGTGAGCACTCCGTTGCGCAGGCCAAAATAACGGCCACGGTCGGCGGGACGCGTCACGTCGCCCATCCAACTAGCGAACGCAGCGCTACCGAACGCACTGGACCAGGCCAAGATCGTGGCCAGGGCCAACAACCACGGAATCGGCTGAGCCGCGGCCGACAACGCCAGGATGGACATGCCCAGCCAGCCGAACGCTTGGATCGCGGTGGTGGTGATCAGGATCCATTTCCGACGGCCGGTGCGGTCACTCAGCCAAGCACCGGCGAGCTGCGCCAACGCCCCAATCACAATGGGGGCGGCTCCGAGATAGGCCATGACCTGGTTGCTGGCGCGCAACAACACGGCGAACGGAGGCAAATAGGTGTCGCCAAAGCCGTACATGACCGCCCACGTGGCCCCCTCGAACAGCGAAAGGCGTCGCGTGCGGCGACACGCGGCTTCGACGTTCAGATCGGAGTGAGTGACCGGGGAACTCGTGGACATCTGTGTCAGGATAACCTGAAGTCTACATGTCGCCAAACCGGGGGCACCTCGCCATGACCACCAGCCCGACCGTTTGGGAAGCTCCTTGGATCGTCCAGAACACCCTCCCATCCCGGTGGGGTCCCAGGGCGACCGAACGGTGCGCCGCGCGGCAGGACTACGGACCGCGCGCGCCGAACTTTGCCTTGGGCACAAGTACGAGCTTCGACCAAGCACAAACTCCTATCGCGCAGGGGGCCAAGGGGTTGGTACCCGACGCTTGGACGGGTTGAAATACCCGCGAACTATGTTTCGCGACCGAATCCATTGGGCCGCCACGGCGATGCTAAAGCAGTTCGACCACCGCTCGGCGCAAACCCTGCTGGGTGTAGATCCACGAACTCCACCTTCGCAGACAAGTAGTCCGGCGGGGTTCGTCGGGGGTGAATTATTGCAACAGTAAGGGACACGTGCTAAAAAAGCCCGGTTGTGTGGAAGGATGTGACGTATGAAGCCAGCCATCGGAATTGATTTCGGGGGCACTGCCGTCAAGATCGGCTTGGTGAACGATCGAGGCAAGCTGTTGCGCGAAGATGGCTTCGCGACGGCCGACGCGCGTGGGGTGAAGGGTTGGGTGGACGCCGTTGCAGCGGCTCTGGAACGCATGGGGCTTGACCTCAACCGCCTCTCGCAGCAAGTCTCCGGCATGGGCGTGGGCGTACCCGGGTTCGTAGACTTTCGGCGAGGGTTCATTCACGATCTCACCAACGTGCCGGGGTGGACGGGCGTGTCCCTGGCTGCGCTCCTCCGACGCCACTTTGGTGTTCGCGCCGTGGTGGACAACGACTGCAACGCCATGGCGTTCGGCGAGGTGTGTTATGGGGCCGGCCGCAAGTTCCGCCACGCGGTCTTTCTCACCCTGGGCACCGGCGTCGGAGGTGGAATCGTGTTGGACAAAAAAGTCTGGCGCGGGGCCTACTCGATGGCCGGCGAAATCGGTCACGTGTCCATTGACATGTACGGAGTGCGGACCAAGACTGGCCGCGGCGGGCTGGAGGAATACGTCGGCATCGAGCCGTTGGTCGCGCGGGCCCGGAAGTTACTCCGGAAGCGGACGTCCATCTTACCGGACATGGTCCAGGGCGATCTCTCGAAGTTGACGCCTCGCCATCTCGCAGAAGCGGCGACCCAAGGTGACTCGGTGGCTCTGGAGGTGTTCGATTTCATGGCGGATTGTCTGGCCACCGTGCTGGCAGACGTCACCTATTTGCTCCAACCGGAAGCTTTCATCATCGGCGGCGGGGTGTCCGCGGCGGGGAAGGTGTTGTTCGATCCTTTACGCAGGCACCTCCACGAACGCCTCAGTCCTTTCTTCGCAAAATTGATCCAGGTCTTGCCGGCGGCGTTGGGCAACCGCGGCGGCATGGTCGGCGCGGCCACGCTGGTCCTGCGAGGCTGAGATGCGCCGCCCCCCAGTTCGCGAGCGCACCGTGCTGGTGACCGGTTGTTCCTCCGGCATCGGATGGGCCACGGCACACATCCTTCGCCATCGCGGTTGGACCGTTTGGCCAACGGCACGAAAGCCTGCGGATCTCGACCGTCTGCGCCAGGCAGGGTTCGATCCCATTCCGCTGGATCTAGCGGACGCAGCCTCGGTGGCCGCGGCGACGGACACGGTTCTTGAGCGCGCCCACCACGGCTTGGGAGGCGTGGTCAACAACGCGGGCGTCGGGGTGCCTGGATTCATCGAGTCGCTCAGCCGAGACGCCCTGCGGCACCAATTCGAGGTGAACGTGCTCGGTCTGGTCGACTTGACGAACCGGCTCATTCCGACTTTCCGTCGCCAAGGCTGGGGGCGTATCGTTAACGTCAGTTCCGTACTGGGTCGGTTGACCATTCCGAAGATGGGAGCGTACTGCGCCAGCAAGTTCGCGCTCGAAGCCATTTCGGACGTTTGGCGCGTGGAGCTGGCGAGCGCGGGGATCGGCGTCAGTATCATCGAGCCGGGCCCAATCGCAACCGAGTTCGGCCAGAACGCCTTAGCACAAGCCGAACGGTGGCTGCTCCAAGAAGATTCCCCCTACCGAGATCTTGCGCGTGCGGAAATTGAGCGGCAGCGGTCGTATCGTTCGCGTCACCGAACCTGGTTCGAGCGTCCGCCAGAAGATGTTGCCCGCGTCATCGCGCACGCATTGGAGTCCGCACGTCCTCACCGACGGTACCCGGTGACGGTGGTGGCTCACCTGGGAGCGTGGGCGGCGCGCTGGTGGCCGGCGGCGATTCTCGACTGGTTGAACATCCGCAGCCTCACTCCGCCGGCGAACCCTGCTCCAGCGGGCCCGAGTCCGAAATAACCGAGCTCTGTGTACGGGCCGGGTCGCCTTGGGCCGTCTGTACGGGGTCGAGAACCCATCGGCGGTTAAACCAAAAGTACTGATCCAGGTGCGCACGGATGTCGGGCTCGATGGCGTCGACCACGCGCTGGAGTAGCCGTTGGACCCGCTCCGCGCTCGACCCCTCTACGGCATTCGGATCCAACGGCGGGTAGAGGTGCACGCGGTGAGTTGTCCACGACGTGCGATAGACTGTGCACGGCACGACAGGCACATTCGCCAAGATCGCGAGTGAAGGCACCCCGCGACCCAACCAAGCTGGATGGCCCAAAAAGCGCACCGGAACGCCCTGGGGTGAGCGGATATCCACGGGAATCGCGAGCACATCTCCGGCTTGGAGTCCTCGGACCACGGCGCGAACGTTGAGGTCGGTCCGAGAAATCATGCGCGTTCCAGTACGCTCGCGCCAGCGTTGCACCCACCGGTTGAACCACGGGTTTTTTTGCGGAGCCCCTAGCACCACCAAGGGCACGCTGAACCATGGGCCGATCAACCCGGCCAGTTCCCAGCTTCCTAAGTGGGGCAACGCGAGGAGGACTCCACGGCCTCCGACCCGCGCCGATTCCAGATGTTCGAAACCGACGAGCTCCACGTGGAGGTCGCACCACTGTTTGGAGAACCGAGGCGCGTGGAGGGCATCCACCAACGAGGCGAGGAAATTCACGAGCGCGCGCCGTGCGATCCGCGCCACTTCGCGCGCAGAGCACGCCGGGCCCAGCACCTGTCGGACGCGCCGGCGTGTTTCCTTCCGTCGCCACCCCAGGGCATCCAACACCACGCCGGCCGCCGCCGCGATGCGCAGTGCGACGGAGTAAGGGACGTGGCCGAGCACCGCCACCGCGGTACGCAGTCCGACGTACTCCAAGACGTGGCGCGGACGTACCACGGCACGGCGGCCCCGCAGCCGATCTTCGCCACCCACTACTCGATGATCTTGATAGCTTCGACGGGGCAGTTACTGGCTGCGTCCCGAACGGCTTCCTCCAGCTCAGCCGGAACGACCTCGACCTTGGGCTTCGCGACGTTGCCATCCATCGCAAAGACATCCGGGACAGTGTCGCAGCACAGCTCGCACCCTGTGCACGTATCCGCGTCAATCGTGACCTTCATGGGCGTCTCCTTTAGTCATCGGTGTACTTCGATTCAACCGAGGGCGTATTTCGCTTTGTACTCTTCCAAAATTCGGATGTAGTTGGCGCGCTCGAACGCCGCCGGGTTTGCGACGGCCCGCTGGCTCATCGCGCCGCGCATCTGCCCCACCGAGTCGTAGTCCTTGGAGGTCATCCAAGCTTCCAGTTCCTGGATCATGGTGCGCAGATGGCCGATGCCATTTCGCAGCAGCGCCGAACACACCTGCACCACGTCGGCGCCGGCCAGGATCAGTTTGGCAGCGTCCAGGCCAGAATGCACACCTGTGGTGGCCGCCAACGAAAGGTTCACCCGCCCGAACAGAATGGCAATCCAGCGCAGGGGCAGCCGCATTTCCCACGCCGTGCTCAGCTGCAGGTCCGATCGAACCTCCATCTCGTCCAAGTCGAAATCCGGCTGGTAGAACCGGTTAAACATGACCAGGCCACGCGCTCCGGCCTGCTCGACCTGGCGAGCCATGTGCGGAATAGAACTAAAAAACGGACCAATTTTCACCGCGACCGGAATGCGCACAGTGGCCGTCACCGCGGAGATCACGTCCAGATAGAGCTGTTCCACTTCAACGCCGGACTTGGCGGGATCCGTCGCAATGTAGTAGACGTTCAGCTCCAACGCGTGGGCTCCGGCCTCCTCGATTTGTTTAGCATAGGTGATCCACCCCTCGTGCGACACCCCATTGAGGCTGCCGATCACGGGGATGGAAAGGCTTTGGCGCGCTTGGTGGATCAAGTCCAAGTACTGCGTCGGTCCCACTTGATACTCTCCGATATCGGGAAAGTACGAGCGGGCTTCCGCATAGCTCTCTGCCCCCGCACTCAGTAGGTGGTCCAGCGCCTCCATGTCATGGTGGATCTGTTCCTCAAAGATCGAGAACATCACCACTGCGCCCGCGCCGGCATCTTCGAGACGTCGCAGGTCGTCCAGTCGCTGCGACAGCGGTGAGGCGGACGGTACAAAAGGGTTCCGAAGTTTAATCCCCATGTAGGTTGTGGTCAGGTCCATCGTCGTCAGTCCTTTCTCACTGTCCCGCAGGGTGGGCCACTGTGGCCATGTCTTCTTGCATCCACCGTTGGTAAAGTTTCCAGCGCTGTTCAACGTCGGCTTGCGCCAGCTGGATCAACCGCTCGGCATCCTTCGGCCGGCTCAAGGCGAGCATCTTGTAGCGCGTCTCGTTGTACGCGTAGTCCTTCACCGGGATCGAAGGCGGCTTTGAATCGATCGTCAGCGGATTGCGGCCTTGAGCGGCCAACGCAGGATTGTACCGGAACAAGACCCAATGACCGCACTGGACCGCCAGCTTCTGCTGTTCGAGGCCCTTCTGCATGTTGATGCCGTGCGCGATGCAGTGGCAGTAGGCGATGATAAGGGACGGCCCCTCGTAGGCCTCGGCCTCCAAGAACGCCTGCAACGCTTGCCGAGGATTGGCCCCCAGCGCGATCCGGGCCACGTAGATGTTGCCATAACACATGGCCATCATTCCAAGATCCTTCTTGATCGCCGGTTTACCAGCGGCCGCAAACTTGGCCACCGCCCCACGCGGGGTAGCTTTGGAGGCTTGACCGCCGGTGTTGGAGTACACCTCGGTGTCGAGGACCAATGCGTTGACGTTGCGCCCAGAAGCCAGCACATGGTCCAGCCCGCCGTACCCGATGTCGTAGGCCCAGCCGTCCCCACCCACCACCCACACGCTGCGCCGCACGAGGTGGTCCGCCACCGCCTCCAAGTGTCGCGAATCTGGATCCATGCGTCCCGCCAAGCGCCGGCGCAATTCCGCGACCCGCGCCCGCTGGGCGACAATTTCCGCCTCGGTCCGCTGCGGCGCGTGGATCAACTCGTCCACAAGATCATCGCCGAGGTGCGGACGAAGCTTCTGCAGGAGTTGCACCGCCCACCCCGCGTGCTGGTCAATGGTCAGCCGGAAGCCATAGCCGAACTCGGCGTTGTCTTCGAAGAGCGAGTTGGACCACGTGGGCCCCCGCCCGTGGGCGTCTGTGCAGTAGGGTGTGGTGGGCAGGTTGCCTCCGTAGATCGAGGAGCAGCCGGTCGCGTTGGCGATCAGCAAGCGGTCGCCGAACAGCTGCGTGAGGATCCGCACATAGGGCGTTTCGCCGCACCCGGTGCACGCGCCGGAAAACTCGAACAATGGCCGCGCAAACTGCAGGTCGCGTACCGAGGACAGATCCAGCTGCGAACGATCGACATCCGGCAACGAGAGGAAGAAGCTCCAGTGCCGCCGGCCCATCTCGTAGATCGGCTGCTTCTCTACCATGTTGATGGCCTTGTGCCCGACCTTGGTCTTGCTCTTCTTCGGGCAAGCCTCGACGCACAGCGCGCAGCCCGTGCAATCCTCGATTGCGACGCCGAGAACGTAGCGCAATCCCGGCTTGGATTTGTCCCGCCACTCGGCCGATGGGAACCCTTCCGGCGCCCCTGCAAGCTGTTCAGGCCCAACGAGCTTCGCACGAATGCACGAGTGCGGGCACACCAGGGAACACTGACCACACTGGATGCATTCCTCGGGATCCCACAGGGGGACAAAGAGGGAAATGTTCCGCTTTTCCCACTGGGTGGTCGCCGTCGGGAACGTACCGTCCTCTGGAAACGCGCTGACCGGCAACTCGTCCCCACGCCCTTCCATGATCGTGGCGACGACCTTGTGCACAAACTCCGGCGCCTCGGGCGGCACCGTGGGCGGACGCTCGCGCGTGGTGGTTGGGGCCGCTGGCACCGGGATTTCCCGGAGGTTGTCCAACGTCATGTCCACCGCGCGGAAGTTCTTTTGGACAATCTCTTCGCCTTTACGCCCGTACGTCTTGCGGATCGCCGCCTTGATTTTTCCGATCGCCTCCTCGCGCGGCAGAACACCGGAAATCGCAAAGAAACAGGTCTGCATGATCGTGTTCACGCGGCTGCCCATCCCGGCTTCGAGCGCCACGCGGGACGCGTCGATCGCGTAGAACTTCAATCGCTTTTGAATGATCTGCTCTTGCACCGGCCGGGGCAGTTGGTTCCAGACCTCTTCGGGCTTCCACGGGCTACTGTTGAGCAAAAACACCCCCCCGGGCTTCGCGAACTTGAGCATGTCCACCTGGTCGAGGAATACGAACTGGTGACAGGCCACGAAGTTCGCCGAGTTTTCCTCGATCAAGTACGGGTACGGCAGCGGCTCGGGCCCGAAGCGCAAATGGGACACCGTGCGCGAACCGGCCTTCTTGGAGTCGTACACGAAGTAGCCCTGGGCATACATATCGGTCTCTTCGCCGATGATCTTGATGGAGTTCTTGTTCGCGCCCACTGTGCCGTCCGCGCCCAGGCCAAAGAACATCCCACGGAATACGCTGTCGGGCTCGATCATGAACGACGGGTCCCACTCGAGGCTGGTGTGAGTTACGTCGTCGTGGATGCCCACCGTGAAGTGGTTGCGAGGCGATGGACACGCCAGTTCATCGAAGACGGCTTTGACCATCGCCGGCGTAAACTCTTTACTCGATAGCCCATATCGGCCGCCCACCACCTTCGGCATCGGGAACGGAAGCTTCCCCGCCACCAACTGCTCGCCCAGGGCGGTCAGGACATCCTCGTACAGCGGTTCACCCGCCGCGCCGGGCTCCTTGGTCCGATCGAGCACAGCGATCGCGCGGACGGTCCGCGGCAAGGCGGCGATGAAATGATCCACCGAGAACGGTCGATACAGCCGCACGCGGACCACGCCCACCTTTTCGCCCCGCGCGACCAGCGCGTTCACCGTCGCGTGGGCGGTCTCGCCGCCCGACCCCATCAACACGATCACCCGCTCGGCGTCCGGCGCGCCGAAATAGTCGAAGAGGTGATATGTGCGCCCCGTAAGCTCCGCGAACCGGTCCATCGCCTTCTGAACAATGGCCGGGCAGCGCTGGTAGTACGGATTGCACCGCTCACGAGCCTGGAAGAACACGTCCGGGTTCTGCGCCGTGCCCCGGAGAATCGGACGGTCGGGCGATAGGGCTCGGCGCCGGTGCGCCAGAACCCACTCATCGGAGATCATCGCCCGGATCACGTCGTCCGTGACCAGCTCGATCTTCTGAACCTCGTGCGAGGTTCGGAAGCCATCGAAAAAATGCAGGAAGGGCACTCGACTCTCCAGCGTGGACGCCTGCGCAATGAGAGCGAGGTCCATGACCTCTTGCACTGAACCCGAGCACAGCAACGCGAAGCCCGTCTGCCGCACCGCCATGACGTCCGAGTGGTCCCCGAAGATCGAAAGGGCATGGGTGGCGACCGTACGCGCCGAGACGTGGAACACGGTGGAATTCAATTCGCCGGCGATCTTGTACATGTTGGGGATCATTAGCAACAGGCCTTGCGACGCGGTGAACGTCGTCGTCAACGCACCGGTCTGTAGGGCTCCGTGCACCGCGCCGGACGCACCGCCTTCGCTCTGTAGCTCGACTACCGTGGGAACGCTCCCCCAGATGTTCGGCCGTCCTTCCGCAGCCCACTCGTCGGCCCACTCCCCCATCGGAGAGGAGGGCGTGATCGGGTAAATCGCACACACTTCGTTCGTCTTGTATGCGATATGGGCGGCGGCCTCGTTGCCGTCCATAATCGCAATTCGCTTAGTGTTCTTCGTATCCATGGTATTCGGAGTCTCCGTGCGGATCGCATCCGCAAACAGTCACTTATACACTTCTTGGGCGTTCCACCGCAAGCCGTGCGATCACGGTGGGCGGCCATGCAATGCACGGTTGGGCCCAGTTTCCTAAGTTTCTTCTGTGCGGAATGGCGGCAGCCGCCGCAGATTTCGGCCTGTACGGATGGCTGGTGCGTGCCGGCCTAAACCCTTTGCCCGCCCACCTGATCAGCCGCCCGACCGGTGGGCTAGTCGGTTTTCTCGGCCATCGCTGTTGGACGTTCCGCGGTCGCGACTATGCGCACCCTTGGTGGGGCCAAGCCGGACGGTATGCGGTGGTATGGATCGTGGCGTACGTCGCTTCATCCGTCCTCCTATCCCTCCATCTCCTATGGCTGCCCCACCGCCCCACCCTCGCCAAGCTCCTCAGCGAAGGCACCGTGGGATTGGTCAACTTCGTCCTCCAACGCCAGTGGACCTTCGCGGCTCGGCACCTTCGCTAAGCGGGGTCGCGTCGCGCACGCGAGCAGCCGAACGTTCGGCCGCGCCTGGCCGGTCATGGCGAGGCCCGGTTGGGTGCGGAGGCGATCAAGGGAAACGGCGACACTTTCCGACCGACGCGGGGTTGTGCGGCCAAGTTCCCATGACCATACTAGCCACGACCGTGGCACGACTAGGGGAGAGGCAGGTTCGCGCTTTCCTCCCTGCCGAGCCGACGGCCCTGCGAACTCGAAAGACTTGCACGACGGGAAAAAACCTGTATCCTTTAGCCCAGCTTTGTGTCTGCGTCGAGGCCGTGGGGCCCAAGACACGAGCAGAAGCGAGTGCCTCTGGCATCCTTCCCGGAGGCCAAAGCGGATTGGCCCGGCAACGGGCCCAGATCGGAGGAATGAATGGACGCGACCACTGTGGCCGCTTGCCCCGCCGTGGATCTTGCCGCGCTGCTGGAGGCGGGCGTGCACTTCGGCCATCGGGCTAGCCGATGGAACCCCAAGATGAAGCCCTTCATCTTCGGGGAACGGAATGGCATCTATATCATCGACCTAAACAAGACCCTTCAGTGTCTGACGGCCGCCAAAGAGTTTCTGCGGCAGGTGGTCCGCCAAGGCCGGCAGGTCTTGTTCGTGGGCACCAAGAAGCAGGCCCAAGAGGTCGTCAAGCAAACCGCCGAATCGCTCGGCATGCCGTACGTCATCCACCGGTGGTTGGGCGGCATGCTCACCAACAACCGGACCATCCGGCAGAGCGTGGCGCGAATGCGCAAGCTGGAGGAGCTCGTCGCCAGTGGGGCGATCGACCAAATGCCCAAGAAAGAGGCGACCTCCTTGCGCCGCGAACTGGAAAAACTCCAGCGTAACCTCAGTGGTGTCGCCAACATGGCCGAGCTCCCCGGCGCGGTGATCATCGCGGATGTGTGCCGCGATGCCATCGCAGTGGCCGAAGCGTCTCGGCTGGGCATCCCCACGGTCGCGCTGGTGGACACCAACGGGGACCCGACCCCAATCACCTATCCAATCCCGGCCAATGACGACGCGATCCGGTCCATCCAGTTAATCCTGGGCGAGCTGGCGACCGTGATTCGGCAGGCTTTGGCGGAGTTCGAACAGGACCAAGCGGAACGACAGCGGCTGGAGGCGCTTCGAGAAAGCGAGGAACAAGCCAAACTCAAGGCCGCCGAGGAAGAACGTCGCCGGCGGGAGCGGGAAGCTCGGCGCCGCCGCGAAGAAGCCCTCGCCAAACTCAAAGCGAGCCAAACAACCGAAGCCTCCGCAGCGCCGGCCGAACCCGCCACCCAAGAAAGTACCCCGGACTCCAGCGCGCCCGCCCCCAAGTCAGGAGGTGAGTCATGACCGAAATTACCGCATCCATGGTAAAAGAACTTCGCGACGAAACTGGCCTAGGCATGATGGAGTGCAAACGTGCGCTCATCGAAGCCGGCGGTGATAAGGCCAAGGCCATTCAAATTCTTCGCGAGCGTGGCCTGAGCGTGGCGACCAAGAAAGCCTCGCGTGCCGCCAACAACGGCGTGATCGCGGCGCGCGTCGCGCCAGACGGCGGTACTGCAGTGCTACTGGAAGTCAACTGCGAAACCGACTTCGTGGCTCGCAACGATGTGTTTCGATCGCTCGTGTCCGAACTGCTCGATACCGCGCTGGCCGACGACACTCAGCTGGCCGAGCGATCGCAAGCGGCGATCACGTCGGCGATCCAAAAGACGGGCGAAAACATCGTTCTTCGGCGCCATTTGCGCTGGACCGCAACCATGCCCGGTCGCCTGGCGGCGTACGTTCACTTGGGGGATAAGCTCGGCGTTCTCGTGGAGTTGGGCATGTCCGATCCGGCTCTAGTTTCGGCGACAGGAATCGCAGACGTGGCCAAGGATTTGACGCTGCACGTGGCTGCGAACCGACCTCCGTACCTGGACCGGTCGGCCGTACCCGCCGAAGTCCTCGCGAACGAACGCGAGATCTATGCCAAGCAAGTGACCAACAAACCTCCTCAAATCGTCGAAAAGATCGTCCAGGGCAAGTTGGAAAAGTTTTTCGCCACGTTCTGCTTGCTCGAGCAGCCGTTCGTACGCGATGACAAAATCAGCGTCGGCAAATGGTTGGACGCGCGCGGCCGGGAGCTTGGAGGCCAAATCACCGTTCGTCGCTACGTCGTCTGGCAATTGGGTGAATGAGTTCATCGCGTCGGCGTGATGACTGCGCACGTGGAGGTGAAGGACCATGGGCGCTCAAGGTGAACACCGACTCCCCAGCGTGTTGGTGCCGATCACGCACGGGACGGAAGACCTCGAGGCGGTGGCGACGATCGACATCCTCCGCAGGGCAGGTTGTCACGTCGTCGTTGTGGGGATCGATGACACCACTTTGGTTTGTGCGCGCAAGGTGCGTCTGGTGGCTGACGCGCGATGGGACGAGGTTCAGCCTGACGGATTCGACGTGATCGCCATTCCCGGTGGCGCTGCTGGTACGGAGCGTTTTCTAGTCCATGCGCCTTTGCTAGACGCCGTTCGGCACGCCGCCGCGCAAGGGCGATGGGTGGCGGCGATTTGCGCGGCCCCGCTCGTTCTCCAGGCCGCCGGTGTTCTTCGGGGACGCCGCGCCACGTGCCACCCGGCGGTCCGGGAGCGACTCACCACCGCTATGTACGAGTTCTCCGCCGTGGTGGTGGATGGACGGGTGATCACTAGCCAAGGCGCCGGCACTGCCGTCCAATTCGCTCTCACGATCGTCCACCATGTGTGCGGGGAGGCCGTCGCCGCACGCGTGGCCTCCGACATTGTTTACCCATGGCCTCCGCGCTGCTGACCTTTTCTACGGCATCCCCCTCGCCGCCAGGTGTGCAAAGCTAGAGCAAGGATTCTGCCGCGTGTGGTCGTGTCGCGTTCGGAAGCGAGTGGGTCTCGCGGGGCTGCTCACCTAGGTTCCGCGCCTTTCGCCTTGGACATTCCAGGCGGAGAATTTCTTTCATTTCACATCCCACAGGGAGCGGTGCGTGCCGCCGGCCGAGATGACGAGCCCCACAACTTTCCGCAGTTCCAAGCTGCACTTCGCTTGTCCGTCTGCTCGAAATGTTCCTCCCACGGGCCGTATCCATCGGGCTAGAAAGTCGCGCTACGGGAGGTGCCAGTGTAGGATGGACGGGCAAGGAGATGGGCCATGAAACGGTGGATCGCTCTCGCTCTGCTGAGTCTGGGACTGGCGGGGCGCACGGTGGCTGGGAACGTGGTTCCTCCCTCGGGGTTCACAGCTCTGTTCAACGGACGAGACCTCGAAGGTTGGTGGGGCTGTGGCACCGAGGACCCACGCAGTTGGATGTCGCTCCCCCCCGACCAGCTGCGCCGCAAGCAGGAACAAAGCCTAGAAGATCTCCGCACCCACTGGCGTGTGGAAAACGGCGAACTGGTCAACGATGGAAAAGGACTGTATGCGACCACGTTACGGAACTTCCGGGATTTCGAGTTATTGCTCGAGTACAAGACGGTTCCCAAGGCCGACAGCGGTGTGTATCTGAAGGGAATTCCCCAAGTGCAGATTTGGGACACCACCGCGGAAGGCGGCAAATGGAACCTGGGCGCGGACAAGGGCTCCGGCGGCTTGTGGAACAATCCTCCTGGCTCCCCCGGGCGCGACCCGCTGGTGCGCGCGGACCGCCCGTTTGGTGAATGGAACCATCTTCGCATTCTCCAATGCGGCGCCCGCACCTGGGTATGGCTGAATGGCCAGTTGGTCGTCAGCAACGCAACGTTGGAAAACTACTTCGCTCGATCCACGGGCTACGAGTCCCCAGACCCCACGGTCCCGAGACAGCCGGTGCCTCCAGAAGGCCCCATCCAACTGCAGACCCACGGCGGCGAGATTCGCTGGCGCAATATCTTCATCCGGGAAATCCCCGGCGACGAGGCCAACAGCATTCTGCGCGGACAAGATCCCGAGGGATTCCGACCGATCTTCAACGGCCGCGACTTCACCGGCTGGACCGGCGCCACCGGCGACTACGAGGTGGTGGACGGTGCCATCGTGTGCCGCCCCGGACGTGGAGGCACGATTTGGACCACGGAATTCTTCACGAACTTCGTAGTTCGACTCGAGTTCAAACTTCCGCCGGGCGGCAACAACGGGTTGGCCATCCGGTACCCGGGCCACGGCGCACCTCATCTGGACGGGATGTGCGAAGTTCAGGTCCTGGACGATCAGTACGAAAAAGTTCGCGGCCCGATTGACCCGCGGCAAGCCCACGGATCCGCCTATGGGATGGTGGCTGCCGCGCGTGGTTACCAGCGACCGAACGGTGAGTGGAACTACCAAGAAGTCACCGTGAGCGGCACCACGGTTCGCGTAGAGCTGAACGGGACCGTCATCCTCAACGCCGACCTTTCCAAAGTGACTCAGACCATGCACAACACGCCGCATCCAGGCGCGACGCGGTTGTTCGGACATTTCGGCTTTTGTGGACACAACGATCCGGTGGCGTTCCGCAATATCAGCATTGCTCCGCTGCCATGAGCGACTCCGTCGGCTCGCCCACCCGAAGCGATCTGGTCCCCACGTGGATCCGTATCGCGCTCGGTGTTCTTGGCGCGTTGGTTTGGACCATGGTTTCGTCCTGCCATTCGTCGCCGCCCCCACGAGCTCATGCACCCTCGGATGACATCGGCCGATACGAGTTCGCTCACGTCAACCCAGAGCAACCCTGGGCGCGAAACGACGTCGACGGCACCACCGGGCTGGTCTACTCCGCGACGGCGCGCGGCAACGAAGTGGCCGAGCCCCTACGCCACATCGTCGAGGAAGATGGCACGGCGGCGGTGCGGCTGGATCGCGGGTGCCTAGCGGGGCCTGTCCCGGGCAATTTCAGCACGGGTTTCACTATCGCCGTCTGGGTCCGCATACTCGGGCAGGGTTCACTGTTCGGAAACGCCGGCGCCTCCAACGGCACGGTGTTCGCCGTGGGCAATGGCTACTCTGACGGTGCCCGGATGACTTGGGATTCTCTCCGACACACCCTCACATTTTCGTTGGGTCAACCCCAGCCACCGCACGCAATTTCGGTTTCCACCGTTCCCTTGGTCACCGGTACGTGGATGCACCTCACGGCCTCTTGGGACGGAGGTCGCATGCGGGTATTTGTAGATGGCGTTCCCGTCGCTGAGCGGCCCGCGCGGGTGTCGTACCAGCGGCCCTCGCCCAATGTACTCCGGCTCGGGTACGCGAATGCAGGCGTCGGCTCGCTTCGCATGGACGCGGCCCAACTGAGAGTGTTCGCCCGTCCGTTGCGTCCCGTCGAAGTCCTACAACTGGCCGCACGCGAAGAAACTTTGGAACTCCCGTTCGCGGAGTTGTACGATCGCGTGGCCAACCAACTTTCCGAGTCCGATCCGGCGGATATTTCCGCTCTGGTCCGGCGCGCGCGGCGCCAGCCACCAGCCGTGCAATGGAGAACCCTGTGGGTCGCGTTGCAAGCGTCCCGAGCCGTACATGACCATGCTAGGGAACTGACATGCTTGGCGCAGGTTTGCCCTCCGGAAGGCTGCTGGGTCGAGCGCGAGTGGCAACGCCTCCTGACGCAGAAGCTGGCCGAGGGCCCCCACGATGGATGGCCGCAGGCCCTGTGGAAACGCATGGAAGAACTTCCAAGTCTCTCCGCACCGGATCGCGCGAGACTCGACCTTCTGCGCGCCATGGCGGAGCTGGAATCCGGCCATGTGGACGCGGGGCGGAACCGACTTCTTGCGCTGGCGGAAACCGGAACGGCACCCTGGAAGAGCACGGCGGCATTGATCCTAGCTCGCTGGGCGCTGGATCGTGGCCAGCCCGAAGAAGCGGCTCGATGGTTGCAACGCGTACAGTCGGATTCGGAGGCTCCCCTCGCGCACCACGACGAAGCCGCTTGTGCGTTGCAACGGTTGCGCAGCGGCTCGTTCGGAGCGGAACGGTTGTCTCCTCTACCCGAACTTCCCACGACTGACCTCCAGGTCTATGTGGCCCCCAACGGGGATGACCGTAACCCCGGCACCCACGAGCGGCCGGTGGCGACACTACTGCGCGCACGAGATCTTCTTCGGGAGCACCGAGCAGGTCCCAACTCCAACTGCAGTGCCACCGTCTGGATCGCGCCGGGACGATACCCGGTGCAGGCCACCCTGACGCTCGACGCGCGCGACTCCGGTCGCCCCGATGCCCCTATCATCTGGCGAGCTATGGACCTTAACCGCCCCCCACAATTCGATGGAGGACTCCGCGTGCGCCCGCGCCCCGTCTCGGAGGCCTTGCGTTCGCGGCTCGATCCCGCCGCGCAACCCTACGCGGTGGAATTCGATCTTGCCGCGCACGGGCTGACCAACCCGCCTCCGCTGGTGTTGAGAGGCTGGGGCTCCGGCCGCGCGGGGCGTCTGGCCCCCACCCTCGAGTTGTTCCGAGGCGACCAGGCACTACCGCGATCACGCTGGCCCAACCAAGGGTTCGCAAACGTCACAGCGGTGTATGGAACCAATCCGGTCGTGGAGCACGGGCGCGCTGTGGCAAGTTCGTCTCGTGAGGGCTACGTGGGCCTCGACACCGATCGGCTTGTGCGGTGGGTGGGCGAATCCGACCTCTGGCTGTACGGGTACTGGTTCCACCGATGGTCCGACTCCTATGAGCGCGTCGCGCGAATCTCGCCCCAGGATCGCCGCGTAGATCTGGACCCGCCGTGGCATCGCTCGGGATTCCGCGTGGGTGGACTGTGGTGTGCGGTAAACGCGGTTTCAGAAATCGACCGCCCGGGCGAGTGGGCGTGGAGTTCCGCGCACGGTGTGATCGTCGCCTGGCCGCCGGAAGGAACTCAAGACACCGAATGGATCGTGTCGGTGTGGCCTTCCACAATGCTCGAAGCCACCGGGCTGTCGCACGTGGTGTGGGTGGGACTGACCTGGCAGTACGGCGCGGCGGACGGGATCCGGTGGACGCGCTGTTCGAACTGCGCGCTGTTGGGCTGTACCGTCCGGCACTTCGCGGGTACGGGGTTGATCATCGACGGCGGGCAATCCAATCGTGTGCGGTCGTGCGATGTGTATAACCTCGGACGCGAGGGCATCGTGGTGCGGGGCGGCGATCGCCGCACGTTAGTGCCGGGCGGTCATCAAGTGGAGAACTGCCACATCCACCACGTGTCACGCATCGACCACACCTACTCGCCCTCGGTGCTGGTCGCCGGCGTGGGCCATCGGATCGCACACAACTTGCTGCACGACAACCACAGCAGCGCGCTCCGAGTCGAAGGTAACGATCATCGCATTGAGCTCAACGAGATTTACGATGTGGTTCTCGAGTCCGACGACCAAGGCGGCTCGGATTCCTGGGGCAACCCGACCTATCGCGGGAACGTGTTCGTGCATAATTACTGGCACCACATCGGCCGTCACCCCGCGGCGAACATGACCGCCGAGGTCGGACGGGCGGCCATTCGTTTGGACGATGCTATCAGCGGCACAGTGATCCGCGGCAACGTATTCTTTGCGTGTGGCGCGGGGGTGGGCTGGTGTGGTTCGGTTCAGATCCATGGGGGCAAAGACAACGAAGTCGACGGCAACGTGGTGGTGGCAGCTCCTGCGGTGCTGAGCTGTACCCCGTGGTCGGAGTCGAGGTGGCGCGAGTTCGTGACAAATTTCTTGCAGCGACTCGATGTAGATTCGTCGCTCTACACACGCCGGTATCCTGCATTGACTAACCTGCTCGCTCAAGCGAACCGCAATCTGCTCCACCGTAATTGGGTGTTCCAGTGCGGATCCCTCACCTACCGGGCTCCTCCCGCTCTGGTCGTCGGCGCCAATTGGGTCAGCTCCAGTCCCGGCCCATTCCGAGATCCCACACGCGGCGATTTCCGGCTCGCTCCGAAGGCTCGTTGGCCGCTGTGGCTCGGACCCGACCCATGTCCGATCGAAGTCGTTGGCCTCCGCACGGACGCATATCGGCGGACGCTGCCCGAAGCGCAGGTCCGCTCGGCGCGGTCCCGAGCTCCCTGAGACCGACTACATCGCATGGCGAGCGCCACCTGCGAGTCGTGGGTGCGCAAAGAAGTTTCGCGGAGGCGAGAACTCTCCCTACCCCAACCCTACGTGGGAAAACATTTGCATGACCTGCGAATCGAGTGGAGTGCGCGGACGTCTATGCAGGTTCGAACTCCACTTGATGGCCTACATTCTCTGGGCGCCACGTGGACCATTCGACATTCGCGAACACCAATTCTGACGGACATCCTCCCTCGCACCAAAGTGGTTGTGGATAGCGAATTGGCACCTCCTAGAGACACAAGGAGATCCGGAAATGCGGACTGAACTCCAAGAACTGACCGGTTCACTTCGAGGGGAAACCGGCGCGACGCCGTCCGTTTCTCCGTGCGGCGAAAGCTCCAACTGGATCATGCCGCGGCCGAACAGATCGGCATCGACGCCATCAAGAGCGGCCACCGTTTCGAAGCCCTTGAAGCGATCTGCCAAGGCATTCGAGAGCACTTTGGCGGGTAGGCTGCGGAGATTGCCACGGTCTGCCGCTCCGCCATAACCATGGCAGCGTCGACCTTTCCGACGCATTCCAAAACGAACTGCGGTTCTTGAGGATCCAATGCTCCCCGACCTTTGTACGCAAACCCGAAAGACAGCGGCTGCACGGAACGCTTCACCCGAACCCTCAAGGGGAACCTTTTCTGGGTCCATTCGTTCGACACCGTGAAGCAACTCCGTCAGACTCTTAGGGCCTTTAAAGACGTCTACGACCACCCTTGGCTTGTCGAACGACTTGGGGTCCGTCCGCTCAAGCCCGCTGGCCCTCTTGGAGTCGTCGCATGAATAACTCTTTCCACTTATCCCCAAAACCCTGGTGCGCTACAGTCCCTGCAAACTGGCCTGTTCGCGCTCCACCGCCACGTCGGCCAAGAAGAACGCGAGTCCTTTGCATGTGCTCGCGCATTGTTCCGGCGACGAAGCGGCGGAGCGATGACCTGCCTCGTGGTGGGTGGAGGCGACGCGACGAGCGTGGTCGGGTACCCCGAACGGGAGGTTGGGATTAAACGGGGTTCTTCTGGCGGCCGCGTCAAGCCACAACACAGGCAGTTTCCGGTGGAGACTCGCCGCGCCATCGCTCGTGTGGTGGCAGCCCGGTTTGACAACACTAAGCCATTCCACGAGATTATTGCGCGTTTTGCACCGGCTTGGTGGAAAGGACGAGAGGATGAAAATCTTTGCCGTGCGCGAGTTGGCCGCCGGGGAACGGCGCGTTTCCTTGACTCCGGCCTCGGCCGACAAGTTGGTGAAACTCGGCGCGGAGGTTTGGGCAGAACCCGGACTCGGTGCGAGCATCTTCCAGAGCGACGCCGAGTATGAGCGGCGCGGAGTCCGAATGGTGGACCGCGCGCGTGGATTGGCGGAAGCCGATTGGGTGTTTCGCGTGCGCCCGCCCACGCCCGAGGAAGCAGCGGCCTCCCGCCCAGAGAGCATTCACATCGGATATCTCGAACCCTTCACCAACCGGGCAGTGCTCGAAGCGTTCGCTCGCAGCGGCGCGACGGCTTTGTCGGTCGAGCTCGTGCCTCGTTCGACGATTGCGCAAAAACTGGACGTTCTCAGCTCACAGGCCAACCTCGCGGGCTACGTAGCTGTGATGCTGGCAGCGGAACGGCTGCCCAAAATTCTGCCGATGATGATGACGCCCGCGGGGACGATTCCGCCGGCCCGCGTGTTCGTTGTCGGCGCCGGCGTAGCCGGGCTCCAAGCGATTGCCACCGCACGGCGGCTGGGCGCCCGCGTGGAGGCCTATGACACACGGCCGGTCGTTCGGGAGCAAGTCCAATCCCTGGGCGCGAAGTTCGTCGAGATTGACGTGGGCGAAACCGGGCAAACCGCTCAAGGCTACGCGCGCCCGCTGACCGAGGAACAGCTGGCTCGGCAGCGAGAGCAAATGGCTCGGCATTGCGCCGAGGCAGATGTGGTCATCACCACAGCCCAGGTCTTCGGTCGCCGCGCCCCACGGATCATCACCGACGAAATGATCAAGCGGATGAAACCCGGCAGCGTGATCGTGGATCTCGCGGTGGAGACTGGAGGCAACGTCGAGGGGTCGGAACTCGACCGCGAAGTCGAACGGCACGGCATACGAATCCTTGGACTGGGCAACCTGCCCGGCCGGGTGGCGGTCACAGCCAGCCTGATGTACGCCAACAACCTGGCCAACTTCATCGAGCACTTCTGGGACCGGGAGGGCCGACACGTGCGGCTGCCTGAGAACGATGAAATCGTACGCAGCATGACCGTCGTACGCGGAGGCCGCGTGGTCCACCCGACAGTGATCGAGGCGCTCGGTCTCCAATAGGAGGTCAGACCATGCTCGGACTTCTCTTCTTCGTATTCGTGTTGGCGGTGTTTTTGGGGTTCGAATTGATCTCGAAGGTGCCGTCGCAATTGCACACTCCGTTGATGTCCGGATCCAACGCGATTTCCGGCATCACGATCGTGGGGGCGCTGGTGGCTGCGGGCCAACCGCACGGCGGTACGCTCGTGACTGTGCTGGGGACCATCGCGGTGATTGCCGCGATGATCAACGTGGTGGGAGGCTATCTCGTCACCGACCGTATGTTGAGCATGTTCCGGCACACGGAAAAGAAGGATGGCAGCCATGTTTGAGTCCGATCACCCACTCATCACCAGCTTGTACATCGTCGCAGCGGTTTTATTCATCATCGGCTTGAAGATGCTCAACCGCGCGACGACGGCACGGCGTGGAAATCTCATCTCCGGTGTGGGCATGTTGGCAGCGATTGTGGCCACCTGCTTGTTGAAGGGCATGACCTTCGGCTGGATTTTGTTCGGCGCCGTAGTGGGCTCCGCGATTGGCGCCGTGGCTGCCTACGCAGTCAAAATGACCGCCATGCCAGAGATGGTGGGCTTGTTCAACGGGTTCGGCGGGCTGGCGAGCATGCTGGTGGCATGGGCCGAATTTCACAAGTGGCGAGTCGAAGGCTGGGTGAA
Organism: uncultured bacterium; assembly: GCA_900661335.1. GTDB lineage: Bacteria > Verrucomicrobiota > Kiritimatiellia > PWTM01 > PWTM01 > CAACVY01. Next base: position 27,827 of record CAACVY010000023.1, read on the forward strand.
ATACCACCAACTGCTCGGAACCGGCGCGCCGGACTCTCCCTTGTTCACCGCCGTGGCTACTGTCTTCACTGCGATCGTCGGCGCGGTGACGTTTTCGGGTAGTGTGGTGGCGTTCCTCAAGCTGGGCGAGTGGATCACCGGAAAGCCCATCTTGTTCCGCGGGCAACGTTGGGTCAATGCCGCGCTCGTCGGGATGATCCTGGTGACCGCAGTCCTCATGGTGGTTCGAGGGCCCCAGGACATAACCGGATACGGAGCGCTGGTGGTGGTTATAGTGTTGTCCCTCCTCCTGGGCGTCACCTCGGTCATTCCCATCGGCGGAGCGGACATGCCGGTCGTCATCTCGCTGCTGAACAGCTACTCCGGCGTCGCCGCGGCCGCCGCAGGATTCATCTTGCTGAACACCGGATTGATCGTCGCCGGTTCACTGGTCGGGGCCAGCGGGTTGATTTTAACCAACATCATGTGCAAGGCGATGAACCGGTCCTTGGCAAATGTGCTGTTCAGCGGATTCGGCTCGGGTGAAGGCACCACCAGCGCCGCAGTCCAAGGCGAAGTCAAGCCCATCAGCGTGGAAGATGCCTACTACATTCTGGAGGCCGCGCGCTCTGTAGTGTTCGTTCCTGGCTACGGCATGGCCGTGGCGCAGGCGCAGCACGTGGTTCGGGAACTCGGCCAACTGCTGGAGAAAAACGGCGCCGAGGTTCGCTACTGCATCCACCCGGTCGCAGGCCGCATGCCGGGCCATATGAACGTGTTGCTGGCCGAGGCCAACGTGCCGTATGAACAGCTGGTTGAACCCGGGGACGTCAATCCCGTCATGGACACCGTGGACGTGGCGGTGGTCATCGGCGCCAATGACGTGGTCAATCCGGCGGCCCGCGAGGATCCTTCCAGCCCCCTGTGGGGCATGCCCATCATTGAAGTGGATCGTGCGCGAACGTGTATTGTGTTGAAGCGCTCCATGCGAGCAGGGTTCGCGGGTGTGGAAAATCCTCTGTTTTACAAACCGAACACCCGCATGCTGTTCGGCGACGCCAAGGCCACAGTTTCTGCGCTAGTATCGGAGTTCAAGTCCGAGTGATCCGTCGCCCGCGACGGTGAGCCGGTCCATGGGAATGAGGCGCCCGTCGGCTCACCAACTGGACAAGCACGCGGTACCTTCACACGCGCCATGTCGGAAGTGGGACCGTTGTGCCCCATCTCTCCACAACACCTTGCACTGGTCCCACGTCCAATTCACCCGCGAGCGCACCGCTCTGTGCGCAAGACCATCGCCCGCACCCCACGTGCCCTCCTCTGCATCCCAGGACCACCATTCCCCCTTCGCGAAGGCGCGGCTCTCGCCATATCGACGCGTGCTCTCCCCCGATCGAGCGAGTATCACTCGAATCGGAATCCGCACTCCGGTTGCGTGATGTGTTCGGCGGGACTGCGCGGGTACTTTCGGCAGTTCAACGGTCGCCAGTGGTAGATGGCACAGAACGAACGGCCATCCGGACGGAATCGCAGAAACGGACACGGGTTGGGCAACTCACAGCACAAGCCGCACGACTGACACGAGCCAATCCGCCCCGGGGCCACTGGTAGCCAACTAGTCAACGTGCGGCGAAGTTTCGCCCACCAAGTGTTGCGGCGGTGGTCCATCAGCGGGGCAGCTTCTGGACTTCCTCAACCCGGAGGGACACCTGCTTGGTCTTTGCGTCCTCCTTGAGACCTGAATACACGACTTTGACCCGGGCGCCGTTCATGCTTTCGACGATCGCAGGATTAAGAATCCGGTACACCTTGCCATCCTCGCCCTGCAACTGGGCCCGAACAAACCCGCGTTCGTCATTCGTCACCGCGACGACTCCCACCAGCGTCGGACGGTTGGCCTTCTTCACGAGCTCGTCGGCAGAATTCTTCGGCGCTGTGCGGGACGTAGGGGGCTTCTTCGGATCCTGCTTCTTCTCAGCGCTCCACAGCACCAGGCTACTCGCGAGCAGCGTCAGCACCACAGTCGTCCAGGTTCTCATCGTCACTTCCTATTGGCAGATTGCCTGCCATTGGATTCATTATCCGCCCCGAGTGTCGTATTGCAACCATGTTCCACGAGCTCCGGGTTCGCTACCGCGGGGTCTTCGCTCGCGGCCGAAGTCTCGGCTCGCAGGAATCGAACCGTGAAGCGGCTGCCTTCGTTCGGTACGCTGTGCACTTCGATCGTCCCACCATGCGCACGAACGATGGTGTCCACGATAGCCAATCCGAGCCCCGCCCGGCCGTCCGCGCGCGCCCGCGACTTGTCGGCTCGATAAAACCGCTCGAAGATATGCGGGAGGTCCTCTTGGGCGATCCCGATTCCGGTGTCTTCGACCTCCAGGATCGTATGGGTTTGCGTTTCATAGGTTCGAACCCGAACGCTTCCCCCGGGACGGTTGTAGTGCACAGCGTTGTCTATGAGATTGACCGCCACGTGGAAAAGTTGTTCCGGATCTCCCAGGCACTTCGCGGGTCGCAAGTCCAACTCCCACTGGAGTCGGCGCTCTTGGGCCAAGGGGCGTAGCAGTTCGAGCGCGTCGGCCACTACGCGATCCAAATCGACCGCCCGCCGTTCGACTGTCTTCGCCCCCGCATCCAGGCGCGCCAGAACCAAAAGTGATTCGACCAAGTGCCGCAGCCGCCGGGCCGCACGCCGACACGCTTCCAACGCCTCGCGATAGTCTTCGGCGGTTCGCTCGCGGGCCAAAATGGACTCCGTTTGGGACAGCAGAACCGCCACGGGCGTGCGCAGCTCGTGCGAAGCGTCGGCAGTAAACCGAACCTGACGCGCCAACGTCTCACAGAGCCGATCGAACGTCGTGTTCAGCGTGACCGCAAGACGCCCCAATTCACTTTCGGCTTCCGTCACCGGAACTCGTGCAGATAGATCGCCCGAGGCAATTTGCTGGGCAGTGGACACGATACGTTCGACCGGGCGGATCATTCGGCCGGTCAGCCACGCGCCGCCGACGACTCCCAGCAACCATACGCCGCTGGCGGCCGCCGCCAATACCCAACGGAGCCGCTCGAGTTCCGTTAGATCCGCGTCCACAAACTTGCCCACCGCCAACGTGAACCCGGCCCATAGCCGGCGAACGTGTTCGCGGCGCCGGTCCAGCTGGCGAACCTGGTCTCGGAAGTGGTCCGAGGTCGGTGGCGGATTCACGGCCGGCGCGTCGGGAGAACTGCGGAGGATGTTGCCCCCCGGGCCGAACAGGACGTAATAAAACGCGCTCTCTGTGCGTCGGGTTTTGAACAAACTCAGCTCCAACGCATCGAGAGCGGCCGTCGGAAGCCAGTTGGGGGGAGCCTCTACATGAGGGCCACGCAAATGCGCACCGGCTTCCGGCGGAGGGCGCCCATCGGGGTTGGGCGGAGGCTCGTGGGTGTCCCTCGGCGAATACGGCTTCGGGGGTCCTGGCCGCGGCACGTCGGGCCGGCCTGGCCGAAACGGCGGCCGGCCGGGAACGGCCGGACGTAGCACGGCGGTCAGCGCGGCGAAGCGTCGTTCGATCTCCTCGTCCACATGTCGCCAGCGGTTATGACGCACCAGCGAGTACGCAGTGCTGCTGAACGCGGCCAGCACCACCGCCAGCCATGCCGCGTACCAAAGCTGGAGCCGCCACCGCAGCGAACGAGGCACCCAGCTCATTCCATCAGATACCCGTGACCACGGCGCGTCTGGATGGCGTCATGGCCCAGTTTCTTGCGGATGTTCGACACATGGACGTCCAACAGGTTGGACAGCGTGTCATCGTCTTCGCCGAACAAGTGATCATACAGCTCCGTTCGGCTGACGACCTTGCCGCGGTGCAGCGCCAGATACTCCACCAAGGCGTACTCGCGCGGCGTGAGTGGGATGACTCGCCCCCCTCGAGTCACTGTGCGGGCGCGGAGGTCCAGGACCATATCCCCGATCTCGATCGTAGAGCGTGCGTGGCCAACATGCCGCCGCACCAGCGCCCGAATGCGCGCCAGCAGTTCCGCCAAGTCGAACGGCTTGGTCAAATAATCGTCCGCGCCCGAATCTAGGCCTCGCACGCGGTCGGCCACGGCGTCGCGCGCGGTGAGAATGAGCACGGGCACGGTTTTGTTCGCGTGTCGCAGGCGACGGAGGATTTCCCATCCATCGACCGCCGGCAACATCAGATCCAAAACGATCGCATCGTATTCCCAGCTCTCGGCCTTGAACAGTCCGTCCTCACCGTCTGCGGCTGTGTCCACGGCGTAGCCTTCGTCCCGCAACGCCCGCGCAATACTGGCTAAAAGATCCGGCTCGTCCTCGACCACCAGCACGCGCATATACTCACACCCTTTTGTGTACAGCCTGTACCATCCGACCTGAAGCGTACATGAAGGCCATCGTCGTTTGAAGCTTTTGCTGAGCTGAGTAATTGGCGTCGGATGATTGCGCCCCTGCAGGCGTGGAGTGGAGTTCGAGAGTGGTCGGGGCCGGTTCGAGTCGCCTGTGGAACTCCGTGCTCACGGCTCAAGGCGTGGCAAAGTTGTCCCAACTACGTCTTCAAGCAAGTTCCCGCCTAGCCACCGATGCCACGGGTATTGCCGGGCATGTCTTCATCGTCCGTTAAGGTCGTGGTCGGCAGGATTCCGCGCAACGAGGGGAGCATGGCGTGAATCGGCCCCAAGCCCCTCGAGGACGAAAGGAGTTGCCGTATGAAAGGCCAAATGGGACTGATCGGGCTCCTGGTAGCCTGGGCGGTGGTCGCACAAGAACCTGGCGCGGCCCCGCGCGAACAGCCAGCCGGCCCTTCCCGGGAACCGGCGGCCGGCGAACCCCGTGGGCCTCGTGAATTTGGACCAGGAGTTCGCCCGCCCGAGTTCGCAAGGACGCCTATGCTATTCCGGTTGTTCGACACTAACTCGGATGGCGTCTTGGATGAACAGGAAATCAACGCAGCGCCACAAGTGTTGAGAAAATTGGACCGCAACGGCGACGGAAAAATCGAGCCGCGCGAATTGTTCGAGGCGCTTGGGCCAGGCCCGGGCCGTCCCGGCGAAGGGCGCGTAGTTCCGCCCCGACCCGGCGAAGGCCGGCCGCCGCAACGACCTGAGGGTTCGAGAGGAACACCTGGCGAAGCGACGGGGTCCCCCCGAGCGGCCCAACCATAACTAGGCTGTCCAGACCTTCTCGAATTGCCCATGTGTACGCGGTGGCGAGTGCGAGCACGTGGGCGCGGTTCGACGAACCGTTTCCTGGTCGAGCGGAAGACCTGGACAAGCTCGGCACTATTCAGGTCCGGTGCGACGCAGGACAACCGAGGAGCCTCGACGAATACGACCAGACCGGCCGGCTAGTCAGCAAGTGTCAGGAATCGGTAGGACCGACGGTGGACACGCGTGGGAGGGCCCGCTTCGAGCTGCGACCCGCCGCCACGGTGAAATTGGCCTCATCGCTGCCGAGTGCAGTTGCAGACCGGAGTCCAGGGGCGTAGAGTGGAGGCGCCATGAGCGCGCGTGGGGTGTTCGGACTTTGCCTGCTGGTTTTCCTGGCCGGTGTCGGGCGGGCTCAAACACCACTGGAAGGCCCATTGCAGCCTCCGCCTTCTCCGACCGATATTCAGTTGATGATCATGGCGGGTAGCTCGAACGTTACCCCTTCGGAATCCCCCGCTAGCCGAGTGGATCCCAACACCCTGTCCTCTTGGTACGGCGGCGTGGGCAGCCTTAAAGTCCAAGTGGGCGCCAATACCTACATCGGGAGCGGTTCATTGCTGACCCCTTTGTATGTTCTCACGGCCGCGCATGTGCTGGATATCAATGGCGATGGGACCCCCGACACCACGCCGGGGAACGTGACGTTCTACTTGAACTACGGAGGTTCTCCTTCGCACGCGGTGTCGGCCTCCGCGTTGTATCTACATCCCGCCTACAATGGCCATGTGACCAGCTTGAACGACGACATCGCGATCGTGCAGCTCTCGTCGCCCATCACCGGAGCGCTGACCTATGACATCGCCCGAACCCCCTTGGTGTACCAAACCGAGGTCACCTTGGTCGGATATGGGTGGTCCGGCCACGGGGATATCGGGTTCACTGAGAGCCCCTCCTACTATGTCAAACGCGCCGGCACCAACTACATCGACGGAATCTGGAGCTGGGACGACGAGGGGACCAATTCCACCTTCGAAGTTTGGTATGGCGACTTCGATTGGCCCGACGGAGTCAGCACCGGCTTCGTCGGTGGCGCGTCTGTCGACAACCGACTTGAGACTACGCTGGGCGGTGGCGATTCGGGCGGTCCGGGGTTCATCTGGGATGGTTCGCAACTGAAGATTGTGTCCGTCAACACATTCGCGTTCAACGTCGGCACCAACACGGCCCCAAAGTTCGGCTCTGGCCTCGGGGGTATTCACGTGCCCGCCTACGCCGGCTGGATCGATTCCATCACGGGACTCCCGGAACCCGGGACGGCCGCTCTGGTGTCGTTGGGCATGCTCTCAGGCTGGCTCGTGCGGCGGGTCTCTAGGCAGCGGTCGCAAGACCCCTCGAGCTAATCAGATCGACCGACCAGTTCGGGCCCCGCGCTGCGCGGGTATGCCGCTGCCGAGAAGAGATCGGCTCTTTCCCACCCGCAGGGGTTAGTTTTTGGAAACCTCGCACAGCATTCAAAAAATCACTGCTCTCGTTCCCCAGAATTTTTGGGGCCCCGGGGAGCTCCCGAAAAGTGCAGGCCTTTTTGGAAACATCGGAACGCCTGGACCACCAACGCAAGCCGGAATCCATCGATTCGAACACCGTCGTCCGCCGTCTGGTTGCACATCATGGTCGCGGGAAATTGAGAGTTGAAACGACTTCGCGCGAGCCTCATCCAGCGCATAGGCACGCGGGGCTCGGACAACTTTTGAGATTGCGGCCGCAGTTCGCTCACGCGAACACGTGATCGTCGCAGGGAATCCGCAGACAAGATATAGTACGAACCGTCTATGACTGGCCAGCCGGTGATCGTTGCAGAGCGCGTTACGAAGATCTTCCGGGACTTTTGGGGCCGGCCGCGCGTGCGGGCCGTGGATGACCTCTCATTCGAGGTACGTCCCGGCGAGGTGTTTGGACTACTCGGGCCCAACGGGTCGGGTAAAAGCACCACCATCAAGATGATCCTCGGTTTGCTACGTCCCACCGCAGGCGCGCTTCGGGTCTTCGGCCACACGCCCGGCGCTCGCCGCGTGCGCGCCCGGTTGGGCTACTTGCCGGAAGAGTCCTACCTCTACCCCTACCTCACCGCGGAAGAAACGCTGGACTTCTTTGGTCGGCTGTTCGATCTGGCGCCCCAGGAACGCAGGCGACGCGTCTCGGAGTTGCTGGAGATGGTTGGCCTGGCCCACGCGCGCCGGCGGCCGGTCGGGGAATTTTCCAAGGGCATGGCGCGACGCGTGGGCCTGGCCCAAGCGCTGATCAATGATCCCGACCTGGTCGTGCTCGACGAACCGACCTCCGGCCTGGACCCGCTGGGCTGCCGGCAAGTCAAGGACCTCATCCGTACGCTGGCCGCGCGCGGAAAAACCGTGCTGCTGTCCTCGCACCTGTTGGCCGACGTCGAGGACGTGTGCGACCGCATTTTGGTGCTGTACAACGGGCGTCGCCAGGCCATGGGACCAATCGCGGAACTGCTAGAGGATCCCGAGGAATTTCGAATCCTACTTCGCGGAGTTTCACCGGAGGTGGCTGCACGGATCGCCGAAACCGCTCGTGCGATGGCAGGGCGCGACGTGCAGCTGGACCATCCTCGTCGTCGTTTGGAGGACTTTTTCTTAGCCGTCATTCGCCAGGCCGCCGCTGAAGCCGGCCCAGGTACGACCCCGCCAGCCACGCCCGTGGCGCAATACCTGGCCGGCCCTTCGCGTTCCGAACCGCCGAGCGAATCCCCGGACGACAAACTTCGCCCGTTGGTCCAACCGCCCTTGCCATGAAGCGCCTTTGGACGATCGTGGTCCTCGCCATGCGGAGCGCAGTGCGACTTCGTCTGGTGGCCACGCTGCTTGGCTTGGTCGTGGTCTTGTCGCTGGCGTTGCCGGCAGTCATCCAACACGACGGCACGATCGAAGGCCTGGTGCGCGTCGTGCAAACCTACTCGTTGGGCGCGGTCAGCCTCATGTTGGCTCTGGCGGTGATCTGGTCCAGTTGCGGAAGTTTGGCGCTCGATATTCAAGCCCGGCAGATCCAGCTGGTCATGGTCAAACCCATCCAACCCTGGGAACTTTGGTGCGGCAAGTGGATTGCCCAAGTTCTTCTCGCCGGTGTCATGCTGGCATGTTCGCTCGCATTGACGTGGGCCATGTTGAGCTGGCGGGTGCGGGCGGGCAGCTGGACCGAAGAAGACCGGCGGAAGCTGGTGGACCAAATCCTCGTGGCACGGCAAAGCGTCGTGCCCACGTTGCCAGATTTCGAAGCCCGCGCGCGCGCACGAATGGAAGAGGACCGCGCCGCGGGCCGCTGGCCGGAGGGCCTGGATCCCAAGGCCGCGTGGCCCATGTACCGAGATTTGGCACGGACGGAACTCTTCCTGATTGAACCCGGTGGCCAGCGCGCGTACGACGTCACGCTGCCGAAGCACGACCCCACCGCGCCCGCTCAGCTAGAGTTTCGGTTCTTGAAATCCACGCTGGACTTGGAAGCCGTGGAGCTCCGCTGGGTCATACTCGCTGCGGATGGGCAAGAACTCTGGAGCACCAATGGCGTTTGGTTGCCGCGCCGCCCTTACGCATTGCCGCTGCCCTCGCACGTGGCGGCGAGCGCGCCCTACGTGCGCGTCGTGCTGTTCAACCGCCACGACCGGGCGGCGATACTCTTGGATCCCGACGAAGGGCTGCGGCTCATGGTGCGCGTGGGAACGGTAAACGGAAACCTCGTGCGCGCAGGTCTATTGCTCTGGGTCCGGCTCGCCGTACTGGCCGCGATCGGGGTGAGTGCCGGCGCATGGTTCTCCATGCCCGTCGCGTCGTTGGTCGGCTTGGCGATGGGGTTGATGGCCGCCATGGCCGGATACATTTTCGCCACCGCCGCCCACGGACCGGCGCTGGGGGAAATTTTCGGGTACGATCGCCCCTGGCTGGGCACCGTCGAGCAATGGTGGCGACGCTACTTCGTCGTGTTGAGCTGGTTCACCACGCCGTTCCGCGGCGCATCGGTCCTCGAACGCCTGGCCACCGGCACGGTGATTCCGTGGGGTGAAGTCGGCCAGGCGGTAGTGCGCGCCCTCGTGGGGGCCGGGCTCATCGCAGCCGTGTTGGGCATGCTCGCATTGACGCGTCGCGAGCTTGGTGGTGTTCAAGAATGACGGGTTCGAGATGGTCCATTGTCCGGTGGTGCGCGCTGGCGATCGCGGCGTTCATCGCCGCGGGTCGCTTGCAAGAACCGCTACGCGACCAACGTCCCGGGCGCGTGACCGACCCCGCCGTAGCGCTCGACCAAGCCCCGCCATGGGTCACCTTTACCACCGTCGCGCTTGGAGGGTTCCGTGGTCTGCTTGTGGACCTGCTGTGGATGCGCGCCAGCGAGCTGCAAGATCGAGGGAACTACTACGAGCTCGTGCAACTCGCCGAATGGATCACTCGCTTGCAACCGCGGTTCGCTTCCATCTGGGCCTTCCACGCGTGGAATCTCGCCTACAACGTGAGCGTGATGTTCCCCAACCCTTCCGATCGTTGGCGTTGGGTGCGCCACGGAATCTCCCTGTTGCGCGATGACGGACTTCGCTTCAACCCGAACAGCGCCCTCTTGCACCGGGAACTCGCTTGGATATTCCAACACAAGCTCGGCATGGACATGGACCAGGCCCATCATTTCTACAAACGCGCGTGGGCCGAAGAGATTGAGCGAGCTCTCGGCGGCCCACGCCCGGAGCCAGGATTGGACGCGCTCGCTGCCTCGCCGCGAAACGCCCAAGAGCTCCTGCGTGACGAACGCCTGGCGGACCTCATCGCGCAACTCCGCGCCGCCGGATGGGACCCATTGCTCGCGCCGCTAGAAGCGGAGCCGAAACTGCCCGTGGCGCTCCAGGACCGATGGGAACACAGCCAAGAAGGCGTGCGACTGCGAGCATGGCGACGTGCTCAATGGCTCCGGCAGGTCTACAAGCTCGAGCCCACCGTCATGCACGAAATCGAACAAACCTTGGGTGCCCAACTCGATTGGCGCACCCCTTATGCGCATGCGATCTACTGGGCATGGACCGGTCTGCCGTTGGCTCGCACGAAGTTCGACGACCTCGGCTTGCGGCGTCAGATCTTCCAATCGCTGATGTCCGCCTATGTGCGCGGTCGGCTTACGTGGGACCGACGCCAGGACCGAGTGGTGTTGAGCCCCCAACCGGATTTACTGCCTGCGGTTCTGCGCGCCTTCGAGGAAACCCTTCAGCGCCACCCCGCCGACCCGACCGTTCGGCAAGCGCACCGCAACTTTCTGGTGGATGCCATCATGATTTCCGTCACCTACCAGCGTCGGCACGACGCAGAGCAACTCTGGCAAGAACTGCGGCGGAACTACCCCGAACAGTGGCCCGACAGCCTGCAGCAATTCGTGGCCGAAACTTGGGCCGGACGGCTTCAAGACATGGACACCGCCGAGGCCCTGGCTGCCGTGGAGTCGGCTTGTTATCAATCGCTTTTATGGCGGGAGCTCGGCGACCCGGTCGCGGCGGAGGGGCACGCGGAACTCGCGCGCTGGTGTTGGGAAGCGTTCATGTCCAAGCGGACGGATCCGGAGTGGCGCGAACGCACAGGTCTACCCCCGCTGGAAGTTATCTTTCGTCAAGCGGCAGAACGATTGAAAACCGATCTATCTCCGCCGGCAAATTCCCGCGCTCCATAATTCCCATTGGCCGCCGCTCTCCGGGCACCATCCTCACCCTCGCACGTTCTCAACTCGCGAAGACACCGTTTTACCGGTCACATGTCGCCTCAGGTGCCAGCACCTCAGCGGGCTACAGTGGTGCCGGCCCGCCAGTGGTGCCAGACACCAGCCAGTGGTGCCAGACACGTGCGAGAAACGTGCGGAACCTCTTGAACCTCAATGGGTTTCGAGCAAGTCCAAGTGCACGGTGTTCGAGCTTTGGGGTGCCCACATTGCGCGGATACGGAACAAACCCCGGAGAACCGAGGAAATTTCGGCAGGCGAGCACTTTCATTAGGAAGAAGGAGACCGCATCGATGAGAAGATGAAGACCCTGCCACGCCGGCGCAGCTGGCGGCGATATCGTGAAAGTCGGGTCAAACTCGCGCGAGCGGTGCACGGACAAGGGGCATTGTCGTTGCCTCTCAGGCCCGGGCGGAACTGCGGCTCCGAGTGGCGGGACTTACCCGACAGGTTTGCGCGATGGATCCCTCACCTTTGCAGGGCTCGGAGTGGAGGTAGCGTCGCGCGGGCACAAGAAAGGTCCGGCGGGAGGGATTTTTGCCGTCGAATCCAAGTCTTCTCTGAAAGCGCGTCTGTCA
>CAACVY010000022.1 GCA_900661335.1 uncultured bacterium
CTCCCTCGGCCGCTTCCTCCAGCTGGATCCGCTGGGCTTCGCCGCAAGAGACGTGAATTTATATTAAGATGCCCACAACAGTTTGACTTTTCGGCTAGACCCATGGGGACTAGATTGGGTTAGCTTAGGGAAACCTTTCGCGATCATGGGGCGGTTGATCTTTTCCAAATCGGCAACACGATGCTGATTACCTGTGCGCCTGAGCTCGGACCCTGGGCGTTTCTGGCGGCCCTTCCCTTCTTTGTGTACGCCGGCCTCCTTCTTGGGGGCGCCTTGAATATGGAGAATGGAACTCGTAGGCAAAAGTCGTCTGATGGAATGGAAAAGGACTATGACATTGAGTTGGGCAGTAAGCCCAGTGTGGACGCACGGGCTTCCAGTTCGCCCGAGGAATACCGTGTCGCGCCAAGTATGACAGTCAGTAAAAGGAGATACCCTTGATGGATGCGGCAGTTTGGACGACCCGGCGATTGGGGCGTTAATGCGACTGTATGGGGCATGGGTTTATCTGGTCAGACAAACCGTGGGGATGACATGGCATCCTTACGTGATAAGGATCCGTAAACTTCGGAATCTGCGAAAGAACTGATTGCGGCCGAACTTATTATCCCGATAAGATTTGGCCATCTTCTTCTTTATCGAATCGGGCCTCGATTCTTACTTCCGTCGGTGTTGTTAGCGGGCAGCGCCGTCATAGCTGTACGGACATTCACGAACCGCGCGATTGAACAACTTGAAGATAAGTTGGAAAGGTTGGAGTCTGCGTCAGTCAATAAGGGTGGCGGATGTGCCATTGAGAGAACCGATACCTCCAAAAACGAACTCTTTGATACGCAGTATTAGGGAGCGTTCCGGGATGACCGCACGGCGTTCACTTGGCGTCCCTTACTCTTGGTCCGCATCTTGGAGAAAAAAGCCTGAGTGAACGGCACGCTGGACGTTGTACAACTTCTCATGGGCGTGGCAGCGATATCCGGCCATATCATCGAGCAATACTGCTACGGCGTAGATGGGCGCATCTAGGGTTTGCGAGACCCGTGGGTTTGATCCGCCGTTTGGATTGCGTAAGCCGTTGAAAACGTAAAGCGTTGGACGGAGTTTTACCACGGCGGGAACCTTGCGCCCGCGCAGGGCTTTATCGTGACAGATACAAACGCACGGGGCACGGTGACCATGTCGCACACCTCCGGAACGTCAGCCACACGACTTGCCGTCGGGGTATCGGGGTTATTTCCGACCACATCGAACACGTGGGCGAGGCCTCATCCACGGAATGCCTGCGCAGGGCAGGCGCCGGTAGGGGCCGCCGAAGTGTTATCGAACGCATAGACAGCGCAGACACGATCGAGATTGGGTTGGAAAGTTGTACAGCCTTCGCCGGCACGGCCCGCCCGCGCCGGCAAGTCCAAATTTGACCCTGGTCCCAAGCGTGGGTTAGACTATTAGCTTGCGGCGGGCCGGTAGCTCAGTCGGTAGAGCACGACACTTTTAATGTTGGGGTCGCGGGTTCGATTCCCGCCCGGCTCACCAAAAACGGGTGGAAACAGGACTCACGCGAACAGCCCCCGGATGACCAGTCGCCATCCCATCCGAGGTTGGATCGAGCTGATCGGTACACGCACGGCCTGTCAGGTCATTCCTCGATGGTCCCGGAGCGGGATCGTCCGGTTGGCCAAATTGCTCAGCAGCGTGGCCCCCTACGTGGCACGCGAAGCCCGGCGCGTGACCGATGCCAACCTCCGCTTGGCCTACGGAAACGAACTGGATTCCGACACGCGGGAACGAATCGCGCGCGACTCTTTTCGAACGTTCCTCCTGGTGGTGTTGGACGTAATCTGGTTCACCCGCGACACCGCGGAGCGTATCCGCCAGTATGTCCAGCCGGATCTCCCGCTGTTCGACCGTTTCGAACGACCCGGCCCCGCCGTGCTTCTCACCGGCCACCTCGGCAACTGGGAAGTGCTCGGACAAGCTGTGGCGCTGCGGGGAGTTCCTTTGATGAGCGTGGCCGCGCCCTTGAACAACCCCGCCGTGGACCAAATTCTCATCCAGGCCCGCCGGCAATCGGGACAGCGGATCATCCCTTCGCAGGGCGCCGTGTTGCGCATGTACCGCCACCTTCGCCAAGGCGGCAAAGTCGCCATGTTGCTCGACCAAAACGTGAAGCCGGAGGAAGGCGGTGTGTTCGTGCCCTTCTTCGGCCTGCCGGTGCCGATCTCCTCCTCGGCGGCAACGTTGGCCTTGCGAATGCGCTGTCCGATCATGTCCGCCTACCTGTTGCCGCAACCCAACGGCATCTACCGCGTCGAACCCGGCGAGACCATCGAAGTGGACGAGTTACCGCCGGAGGACACCGAAGCCAACCGCGCCACGATCACCGCCCGCATTGGCCGCATGTACGAACGCGCAATCCGGAGGCACCCTGGCCACTGGCTCTGGAGCTACAAACGCTGGAAACACGTGCCGCCGGAGATGTCCTTCGACGCCTACCCCTTCTACGCCAAGGCCTATCGCCCGCCCGCTCGCGGGTGATCGAACGAGCAATTCCCGAGGAGGATGCCCTTCACCCCACCCAGCAAATGCCAACCCACTGCCATGCAACGCTATGACCGTGCATTCCCGTGGCGGGCGCCTTCGTGCCCCTGCACGTCCACCCTACGACACCTGTGTACCACAGCCGAGCATTTGCGCGGCGATGGGCCAGTGCTGACGACCTGCAGGGTTCAGCGCCTCCAGCCTACCCCGGATCGAGTCGAGCCCCGTGGCATCTTCCATCTGCTAAAGCTTCCCCTCTCGGGCAATGCTAGTGGCTTGTGCTCGGCATGGAACACCCGCATGCCCGCGCAAAAAGGCCAACGCAACAACCCTAAGGATCACGATGACTGCGTCGAGGGCGCACCGTGCAAAGGTTTGAACCACCTTTCAAGCGAGTCGTGAAGACGAGAATGCTTTCCCCGGGTGGACGGAAAGGAGTCGGTGAACTTCATCAAATGAGCGATCAAAGCCACGAGTGTTTCGCCCGAAGCACAAGGACACGCGCGAACGAAAATTTTGGACCTCGGTTCTCGGGCCTTTGTGAGAAAACACGTGAAGAGAAGAACGGCCCGCTTACACTCTCACGATAAGGCGCGACGCTCGTCACCCATGAACCCCGAACTTACATGACCGCACCACGATGACTCTATTCACAGCTGCCGATGTCTTCGCTTCCCTTGTCGTTCTGGGGCTGGTATCTATGCCGCGTGGATAGTTGGGCGCATCATCCCCGGTACTCGCGAAGTGTGTGCACGCTGTATCGGTGGATGGCGGATATCGAAAGGCTGGGTGATTCGCCTTCGTCCGACCCCCTTACCATCGCGCTGGCACTCGTCACATGGCTGGCGGTTCTTGGGCTTCGGGAACCGCACCGCGTGAGGAGGGCCATCACGGAGTCCGATCGTTTCGTCGTGCGAACCGGCGGGAACTGCCACCGTGATCTAGAGCACGAGCAGATCTCGTTCAAAACAGAAGGGGCACAAGCCATTCGCGCGCTTGCGCCCAACAGTTCGATCGGCTGGAGCATGGTCAGCGTGTATTGTGGGTGCTGGGGGGATATCGCCTTCGATTTGTCCCGAAGCCAGGAACTCCACTACTCCTTCGGCCTGCATCGCGGGAATCGCGTTCGTCGGAAGGAGGGTCCCGGCGAAGATAAAGCACTTACCCCTTCCTCTCGGGCAAAGCTGGCCCAGTGGCTCGAGCCGACCGGCATCACGGCGAGTCTTTTTCACGGCGAATTGAGGAAGAAATAGCCCCCGATGAAAGAAACGGCCTGAGGCAACGTAAAAGCACCGTCGCAGCCGCATATGCCTCGGACATGTACCGGGTTTCGTCCCATGGGCAGGCTCCGCCTGCAACAGTCTTCGGGGCTTCCGCATCGCCGAGGCACGACGGAATACCCTTGGACCTCACTCCACACGGACTTGCTCCCGAGGAACGCGTGTGGTGCACTTAGGCTAGAAGATCGAACCATGGAGATCCGAGCATGAGCGCACTTCAAACGGACCGGAGGAACGCCCGACGTCGTGTTCGTACTTTCTGGTTGTGCACGTGGACTTGCGTCGCGGGGAGCGGCCTGGCTCACGCCCACGAAAAGATCGAAGCCGCACTTCGCCCCTTCGTGGAATCCAACGAAATCGCCGGCGCGGTCGCGTTGGTGGCGGATGCCGAGCGGGTCCTGGATGTGACCACGGTCGGCTGGGCCGATCTGGAGTCGAAGCGCCCCATGACCTCGGACACCTTGTTTTGGATCGCCTCGATGACCAAGCCGATGACCGCCGCGCTGATCATGATGCTTCAAGACGAACACAAGCTCAGCGTGGATGACCCCATCGAGCGCTACTTGCCCGAGTTCCAGAACCTTCCGCCGGGCAAGGATGGAACCCGCGCCACGCCACGGCTGCGTCACCTGCTGACTCACACCTCCGGCCTCGAGACCGTGCCGTGTTCCCGATGGGATGCCCCGCTCGCTGAAGCCGTCGCCGCCTACGCAACGCGTCCGTTGCGGTTCACGCCGGGTTCGAAATGGGAGTACAGCAATGGCGGCATTAACGCACTGGGGCGCATCGTCGAGGTCGTGGAAGGTCGTTCCTTCGCCGAGGTCTTACAGCGCCGACTTCTCGATCCACTCGAGATGCGGAACACCACTTTCTGGCCTCGAGGTGAGCAACTTGCCCGACTTGCCACCTCCTACGCGCAAACGGCCGACGGCCGACTCGTCGCCACCAACATCTACTTCCTTTCGGGGCCCTTGGATGACCCTCGCCGAACTCCATGGCCCGCAGGGGGTCTGTTTTCCACAGCCGAGGACTATGCTCGATTCCTGCAAATGCTGCTGAACGGCGGCGTGTGGCAGGGCCGTCGCCTGCTTAGCGCCAAGGCGGTAGCCGCGATGACCCAAACGCAAACCGGCGAGCTCGGCACAGGGTTCGTTCCAGGAATGAGTTTTGGCTTTGGCGTCGGCGTCGTTCGCACCCCCACCAACGTCACGGCGGCCCTGTCGCCGGGCTCCTTCGGCCACGGCGGCGCCTATGGCACCCAAGGCTGGGTGGATCCGGTCCGGCGGCGCATCTACGTGCTCATGATTCAACGCCAGGGGCTTCCCAATGCCGATGGCTCAGAAATCCGGCGCGCCTTTCAGGATGCAGCCTTGGCCGTGTTTTCACCACGCTGAGCGCGTCCCGTTTTGGAACCACTCATCTATTCTCGCCAGCAGCGCCGCACCGCGGAGCCTCCGCAAACCCCGGGCCTCGGACGGTTCGATCTCTGGAATCGTTGTGCGGCCAAGGCAGTCACACTATCGCGACGCTCGTCGGCGGAGCGAGGGACCGCGGCGTTGGTCAACGTATCCTAGAACATCGAAGAATCGGGGCGCGGGGTTCAAACCGCCGCCGGGCCGTTCCCGCGCGTCGCCCTCGAGGAATCTCGACGAACCCATCCGGAGGTCTTTCCCAAACGCCCATGCATCGAAGTGGGATTGTGGATAGCGTTGCAATCCCATATCATGCGCGGATGAAGGAGCTCGACTCATGAACCGATCTCGACGTCGATGGACCTTGCTCATCGTAGCCTCCATTTTGATGGCGGTCGGCTCCGCTTGGGCGCAGGTCGCGGGGCAGCCCGAAACGCAGCGAACGAGCATGACGTTGGTCGAAATTTGGCGGGCCGGCGGCGTGCTCATGTACGTGTTGGGGGCGATGTCGGTGGCCGCGCTGGCGTTCATTATTTACCTGGCCATTGTGCTTCGCGCCTCGGCGGTCGTCCCCGCGGAGTTGTTGCACGACCTCCGCGAGCTGCTCGGCAGCGGGCGACGAGAGGAAGCGCGCGCCGCCTGCCGTCGCAGCCGCTCCGCGTTGGCGGCCGTAGCCGAAACCGCACTGACCTGGGTCCAGCGTAACGAGCGAAGCAACCCGATGCTGCTCAAAGAAGTCGTCGAGGGCGAAGGCAACCGGCAAGTCGCACAAATGCAAAACTCCACGCACTATTTGTTGGACATCGCGGTGATCTCGCCCATGGTCGGCCTGCTCGGCACGGTGATCGGAATGCTCCAAGCGTTCAACTCCGTGGCGTTGGATCTCGCCCGGGTCCGGCCCATGACCCTGGCGGCCGGCGTGGCCCAGGCGTTGATCACGACGATCGCGGGCTTGATCGTCGGCATCCCATCCATGGTGTTCTACGCGTACTTCCGCGGCCGTGTAGCGAAGTTGACCGCCCAGCTCGAAATTGCGGCCACGGAGGTGTTCAGCCTGCTCACGCAAGGAAACAGTCCGCGATGAACTTCCGCCGCCAGCTTCGCGACGAGCCCATCGGCTTCCAATTGGCGCCGATGATCGACGTAATTTTCCTGCTGTTGAGCTTCTTCATGACGAGCCAGTTGTTCGCGCAGTGGGAGACCGACGTGCCCTTGACGTTGCCCACCGCGCGCAGCGGTCAGGTCTCGCGGCGGCTACCCGGCGAAATCACGCTGAACGTCTTGAAAGACGGCACCATCATGGTCAACGGTCGCCCGCGCACGGCGGAGGAGCTCCGAACCTTGCTTCAGCGGCTCGTGGAAATATTCCCCGGCCAACCCGTGCTCATCCGCGCCGACAAAGCCACCCCGTACGAGCAAGTGATCCGCGTGCTGGACTTGTGCCGCGAGGTGGATATCTGGAACATCTCGTTCGCCACGCTGCCGCCCGAAACTCGATGATCGGGAACGTCGAATCCACCCCGCTGTCTCGGCACGCGCAGGTTCGAATCGCCCTCGGCATCGTCGCCGCGGGCCTGGTCACCGTCGGAGTGACGGCGTTCGCGGCGACTCCGGCGGAAGAGCAGCAACAGTTCGCCGATGGTCTCTTCTCCCGGGGGCTGTACGACCTGGCCATCCGCGAATACATGGCCTTGCTTCGCGCCGCGCCCGACTATCCGCGGCTCGACCTCGTGCTTTACCGTTTGGCCGAGTGCTATCGAGAGACCGGCAACCCCGCCGCGGCCGATTTGTTCTATCGGCGCGTCATCCAAGAACACCCCGCCAGCGAGGTCCGGCCGCGTGCGGAACTCCGGAGGGTCGAACTGTTCATCGCCGCCGGCCGTTTCGAGGATGCTGGAAAACTGATCACGGAACTGCTGGCGCGTTCGCCGCCCAAGGACATCGCGGCCGCCGCGGAGTACTACCAAGGTGTCGTCGCGGCAGGCACCAACGACTTGGCCACCGCCGAAGCTCGATACCGCACGGTGATGAAGAAGTATGAGGGCACTGCGCACTTTGGGCTGGCCGCATTCGAGCTCGCCGCGCTGTGCCAAAAGTCCGGCGCGCCCACCTCCGAGCTGTATGTGTTGTACCGGACCGCCGCGGAGAAAGCTCCCAGCACCAACCTGGCCGCCGAAGCCTGGCTGCGGTTAGGCGACGCCGCCTACGCTGCAAACGATTGGACCACCGCGGTGGAGGCCTATGGACGGTTGCTGAAAGATTTCCCCGATCACGCCCGCACGCGCGATGCGCGCCTGCCTGCCGCATGGTCGTGGCTGAACCTCGGCCGCGCCGCGGAAGCGCTGGAACTAGCCCGCCAAGCCATGGAACGCGATGGCGATACGCCCGAGTGGCTGTACCTGGCCGCCAACGCGCACCGCAAGCTGCTCGACGCCGAACGCGCACTGGAACTCTACGACGCTCTCCTGCGCCAACATTCCACGAACACGCTCGCCGAGCCCGCGGCATTTGAATCCGCCACCGTGCTTTTCCGGCAGCAACGCTACGACGCCGTCATCCAACGCCTGCGCGACCGCACCTGGGCCCCGAACCTGCAGCCCGAGGTGGACTGGTTGTTGGCCGAGTCGTACTTGCACTCCGGGTCCACCAATCTGGCCATTCAACACTACCGGCGCCTGGTGGAGTCTGCGCCCTCCTCCGAGCGAGCGCCGGACGCGCTTTACCAGCTGGGGCGGCTATTGGCCGATCGCGGCGCTCACGCCGAAGCCTCCGAGCTGTGGCGCGCGCTCGCCACTCGCCGTCCGGACCATCCGCTGGCGCCGGCCGCACTGCACGCCTCGGCGCTCTCGCAATGCGCGCTGGGACAGTGGGAAGAAGCCATCGCCGACTGGGATCGTCTGATGCGCACGGCCCCCAGCTCCCCATTGCTCGAAGCCGCGCTGTTCGACAAAGCCATGACCGAGATTCGGTTGAAGCGCGATGGCAACGCGCAAGAATCCCTCCGAACGCTGCTCCAGAAGTTCCCGCAGACCTCCCATGCCGCGGATGCACGGTTCTGGCTGGGAGTACTCGCCGAGCGCGGAAAAGACTTGGCCGCCGCTGAGTCTGAATACCGTGCGGCGTTGGCCTTGCAGCCCCGCGACGAGCTCCGCCGGAAAATTCAACTTCAACTGGCCGGCGTGTTGCGCCAGAAGGGCGCCACGGCCGAAGCGGCCGACCTCATTCAGGAACTCCTCCACACCCCGGTGCGCGACCAAATGGGCCCCTCCATGCTGGAGTGGCTGGCCACTGCGCGCCTGGACCAGCAGCAGTACGATCGCGCCGCCGAAGCCGCCACCAAACTTTTGGAGTCCGCTCCCGATGAGCCCTGGCGGCAGGTCGCCGGGTACCTCTTGGCCCGCGCGAAACTCGGACTCGGCGACCGCCCTGGGGCCTTAGAAGCCCTGCGACAAGCGGCGAGCGGACAGGCCGTCACTCGCGCTCGCATTGAGGCGTTGTTGGAACTTGGGCGCTTGTGCCTCGACGCCAAGGACATCGCCAAAGGACAAGAGTACTACCGCCAGGCGGCCGAACTTTGCGAAGCCGACGAACTGGCCGAACTCAAAGCCCGTGCCTTGTTCGGGATGGCTGTCGCCGCGCGAGTCGCCGGAGACCTCGACGCCGCCGCGCGCTACTTCTTGAGCGTCGCGATTCTCTACGACCATCCCGCAGTGTCGCCTGAAGCCCTGTACCGTGCCGCCGAAATTTTCGAAGCTCAGTCGCAGTTCGAGCGCGCGGCCAAATTGCGTCAAGAGCTCCAGCAACGTTATCCCAACAGCGAGTGGGCGCGCCGACTCTCCAATCCATCCTCACGCTGACCTTCAACGGGCACACACGTCGCCGCCGTTTTCCCCGGAAACTTCGGCGCCCGTAGCGCTTGGATTACATCACGTCTTCGAACCGCAGTAGGCGGACTCTCCCGCTCCGCTCATGAGTTATGGGATGGACCGAGGGCAGTCTTCCGAAACAACTGCCCGTCCAACCGCCCCGCAACACCAGTGACAATCCGCGGCGTTCGAAAGGGCTTCCGCCGATCTCCGCCTTATGGACAGCCACCGTTCGCGCCTCGCGCGGCTGCGCTGTCCAATCCTTGGACGCGAAAGCCCTCACGCGCCCCAAGCCTTGGAAACGACGCGCTCCAGCCCGTCCAATCCTTGGACGCAACGAGCGCCGCGCTGTCTAAACTTTGGAACCAGCGCCAGGGTTTTCGTCCAAACCCCGGAACGAACTACACCGCAACCGTCCAAGCCTTGGAAGCCCGGGGCACCAGGTTTTCCAAAGCTTGGATTCGACCTGCGAACCCGTGCCGAAAAGCTTCAGGAGCGAACGAGTCGCCGCGCTACGGATGCAGAAAGCGGACTGTCAGCCCGACCGGACGGGTTCGAACCTTCCGGATGGTGGCAGGAAGCAGCTCCGCCGGCCAGGCCGGGTGCTCACCTTCTCATGGCTGTGGTCTCCTTTCCCTCTCAATGAAAGACCCGGCTCACGAAAATTTCCGCGAGGCCTTACGCCGCCGTTTTACGCAGGCCTAGGCAAGGCCAAACGCGAGAACCGCTACGCCCAACACCGCGCATTCAAAATGCCGCTCAACTCATTGTGGCGCAATG
This sequence comes from uncultured bacterium, assembly GCA_900661335.1. Lineage (GTDB taxonomy): Bacteria > Verrucomicrobiota > Kiritimatiellia > PWTM01 > PWTM01 > CAACVY01. The sequence goes on from CAACVY010000022.1 coordinate 9,874, forward strand.
TGTTACGTGCACTTTGCAGCCGTGTCTGGCACCAGTGGACACCAGTGGACATAAGCGGACTTTGTTGGGCGTAGCGGAGGTGGCTGGCGCTTGTGTGCCAATGCGGCGGGCAAGTTTATTGCAACGGCACTTCGAATGAATAGCGCCCGGAGCCCAGCTGGAGTGCGCGGCGTCCGTCGGGCCAGGAAACCGCCTGCCCAGGCAGGCCGCTCGGCAGTTCGGCGCGCGTCGGAAGTACGACCGTGGCGCGAGTGCCGACGGGCACTTCGACATCGACTCGGAACCGGCCGCCCGAAGTTTCCCAATGGACTCCGATGCGACCGAACGGAGAGGCATGCCACGCCTTGACCCACTGCAGCGGGGGCACCGGCTCCGGTGCAATCACGAACTCCTTGAAGGCCACAGCGGCCGGATCGGTGGGTCCGCCCACAGTAGAGACGTTGGGCGCCAACCGGATGCCGGCCAAGTACTGGTACATCCATGCGGCGATGTCCCCGAACATGACATGGTTTCGGGACGCGCCTTCTCCCCAGTCTTCCCAAAGCGTGGAGGCACCGCGACGGATCCACGCGCCGTAGGACGGCGGCGTGTTTTGCAGGGCCACGGCCAACGCCAGATCCGTACGCCCGAACTCGCTGAGCGTGCGGAACAAGTACTTGGCGCCCAGAATGCCACAGTCCACATGCCGATCGGCCCGTTCCACGGCTTCGACCAGTCGCTGGAACGCGAGGGGACGGACTGCCGCGGGCGCCAGACCCTGGTGCAGCGCGCAGGACTGAGCCGTTTGGCCCGCGACGGAATAGCGTCCATCGCCCGTGTGGAACTTCCGATGGAACGCGGCCGCGATCGAATCGGCCAGACGTTCGAACCGCACCGCCTCCTCCACGCGCCCGAGCAGTCGCGCAACAGCGGCGGCAATGCGCGTATCCACGTAAAAGTAGCCGGTCGAGGTTACTTCCGCCGGAGTCTGGACCTTGGCCGGCAGCCAGTCCCCGAGCCCAATGGTTACGATTCCGTCCTGCGCACATCGCTCCAGATACTCGACATAGCGCGCGATGGCTGGATAGGCTTCGGCCAAGATGTCGCGATCCCCACGGTAGACGTAGAGCAACCATGGGATCAGGACCAAGGCGCTATCCCAGGCCGGCCCATTGCCCCATTGATAGCCCCAGCCGCTGGTCGGCACGATGCCGGGCAACCGACCATCCGGCTGTTGCTCGTCCATCAGGTCGCGCACCCACTTCACATACGCGGCGTGGTTGTCGAAGTTGTACATCGCTTGCTCGGCGGCCAAGTGGGCATCGCCGGTCCAGCCATTTTTCTCGCGGTGGGGACAGTCGGTGGGATAGCCCTGGACAAAGTTTCCGCGATAGGACCATCGGGTGAGTTGCTGGACGCGATTGAGCAGCTCCACGTTGCACTCGAACTCGCCGGCGGTGCGGAAGTCGGTGTGAAGCACACACGCGCGCACGTCGTCGGGTGTCGGCGCCTCCCGGAGTCCTTCGATCTCGACGTACTGAAACCCGTGGTACGTGAAGCGCGGTTCGAAGACTTGCTCCGGGGCTCCGCTGCACACGATCCGGTCGGTTTGGAACGAACCTCCGGGCAGTGCGAAGAGCGAACCGGAATGTTTGAAGAAGACGTGGATTGGGTGCTGGTCGAGGCGGCCGTCCGCAGTGAGGCGTTCACCGTAGCGGATTCGGACCAAGTCGCCGGGCGATTGGTTCCGCAACCGGAGTCGCACCCAGCCGGCCAGGTTTTGCGGAAACTCCACCACCCATGTTCGGTCCGCCACGGCGCGAATGGCCGATGGCGCGATCTCTTCGGCGATGACCGTAGGCGGCAGCGCCGCGGCTACCAGGCGCCCGCCCGGCGGTGGGACGCACACCGCGTGCAGCTCGGTTCGATCCGGATCGGGCGCATCGGCCCGCGGGGGAGCGACTACCACGCCTTCGCGAATGCAATCGTAAGCGTGCGTGGGCCGGACGTGGCGCCAACGTTCGTCGGTCACGACATACTCCGTGCTGCCGTCGGCGTACACGAGCTGGAGCTGAGCCAGCAACCGGGGCGCGCCGCGCCAAGGTGCGTTGTCGAAGTTCCAGACACACACCGTGCGCACATCGTACCAGCCATGCGCAAGGTCCACGCGTAGTTCGTGCGTGCCCGCGGGGAGGGACGTCGTCAGATCGTACGTGGAATACAGCACGCGGCGGTCGTACCGAGTGAACGGAGGGTCGAGTCGGCGGTCGCCGATCCGCTTCCCGTCGAGCAACGCTTCATAGAACCCCAGCCCGGAGATGAACAGCGTGGCTTGTCGAAGTCCAGGCCGCACTTGGAACCGGTGTGCGAACGCAGGCGGCAGTAGTTCAACCTCGCGCTCGACTCGCCCCCACGGGGGTCCGTCCACTTCGGCCGCGATCACGGCCGGACGCAAGGTCGCCGAATCGAACTGCGGCGGCTCAGCGTCGCGCGTTCGTCGGACCACGTTCGTCGTGGCCAGCCATTGCTCGTCGGTGGGAATGCGCGTTCCGTCGGCCAAAGCCATCGTGGCCAAGAGGCCGGTAGGACTCCGAACCAGGTTATCGACTTCCACGACGATGGTGTTCGTGCCGGGTTGGAGCAACGCTTCGACGGGGACGAACCGCATCCAACGCCATGCGTTGAAATGTCCCCATGTGCGCGTGGCGAGGCGGCCATTGATAAATACTCGGTAAGTGTCGTCCGCCGTGATGCCCAGCACGACTTGTCCAGTCAAGGCCGACGGGGAGAGATCAAACGTGCGCACGTAGACGGTGCGGCCTGGGGCCGCTTCAGTCAACGACGCCGCCTGCCCCGCCCAGATCCACTTGGCGGCACCTAGATCGAAGGGTGGGCGGGTGGACGGATGGGGTCCGATCCAATGAGCGCGCCAATCGGCGGGATCCACCACGCCCATGACCCACCGGCCAGGTTCGCTCCAAGGCGACGGAATCTGCGGCCGCGACGCCTCCCACGCGCGCACTTTCCAATAACACCGTTGCCCGGTTCGCAGCGGCCGTCCGCCGTACGGGATCCACAGCGTGCGATCCGACTCCACTCGGCCAGAATCCCACAAGTCCCCGCGATCCGCGGCAAGTTCTTCGAGCGTGGACGCGACCAAAATTTGGTACGCGACCGGCCGCAGGTTCCGCGCCGTGGGATCGCTCGACGCGAGCTTCCACGACAAGCGCGGCCGTGGTGTGTCCAAGCCGACAGGATCGGTCAACGCTTCGACCGTCAAGTCGTACGGCGCGGCCAGCGGTCCGCGATCGGGTGCAGGCGCCGCGGCCAATGCGGTCGTGGCGACGAGGGCTAGGGCCAATCGAATCTCTAGGCGACTCATATCGGGCCTCGCTCGGAGGTATGGGCGTGGGGACCCACCGAAGAATTTTTCCACGCGCGAATGGCGGCCAGGGTCTGCGCACGGCGCGCGCGAACGCGCTCGCGCGCCTCGGCGGCGCGTTGGCGCGAGCGTTCGGGCTCGGCCAACATGCACACGACCACGTCCGGAAACCGCGCCCGTGCATCAGGGTCGTCGAAATCGAACAACCAGTCCTCCAAACCGATGTCCTCCCACATCCAGTCTTGGCTGGTTTGTTCGGCGAAGCGGCCGGCAATCGCGGGCACGCCGTGGCCAATGCACAAAATCGGCGAGTGCATTTCCAACCCGAACAACCCCGCATTGCGCGTGTACTCGGCCACGGCTTCGTCGGGGAGCCAGAACCGAGCTCGCCCCACCACGCGCGGCTGCACGTCCGGCGGTAGGCGCTTGAGGAGGACGCGGCGGCCAAGCTCGACTTGTGTCACGTCTTCGGGCGCCACGGCCACCCGAAGTTTTAACTCGCGCACCACGCGCACGATCGCATCGCGCAGTGGCACGTGGTCGCTCTCCACCATTTCTTCGTTGCGGCGATGCCGGGCCGGGTCGAACGAGGTGGAATTACGAATCTGCCAGCATGGGGTGAACCGGTATCGCGGAATGCAGCCAGCGAACTTCCCCGGTTCCAACCCGTGGCGCTGCAACCACGCATCGGCCGCCGCGCTGTCGCGAATATCCATCGCGAACGCGGCGTCCGGTGCCCATTCCAACACGGGCGCCCGGATGCCGACGCGCTGGGCGCGCGCCAGAGAGACCGAATCGCGGAAAAACACGAACGCGGCGCGGGACAGTAAGTCCCGCTGCACGAGATCACCGCCGTAGGTAATTCCATACACGCCGAACGGACGCCCGATCGTGTCCACCCATGCGGCGACATCGCGGGGAGCGACCAGGGAAGGGCCGGAGCCATGAAGCAACACCTCAGCGGATTCTGCGGCCGCGCGAACCGCCGGATCCTTCAAGCTCCCGCGCACGATCGTCACGTGGGGGAATCGGCGTTGGATCATGGCCGCGACGTCCGCGCGCATGCCGGTGGATGTCCACACAGTCGGCACGCACTCAGGCCAATGACCTTCTAGCAGCGCCAACAGACCCGGCGTATGCGCAATATCGCCGATGTTCACGTCTTGCCAGCCCGACCGAAGCAGAAGGCGGACCCGCCGAGGCTCGGCCCCTTGCGCCCAACCACCGGCCAAGCCCGCAAAGACTTGAGCGCACCACGCGCGGCGGGATATACGGGGAGACGTGAAGGGACTCGTGCGACATCTCCGACGCGCCGGTGGGTGGTCTTCCATGCGAAATTCCTCCGTTGGCGGATGGCGGAAGGGGTGGGATTCGAACCCACGGAGCGCGGTTAAGCGCTCTCTCGATTTCGAGTCGAGTGCCTTAAACCACTCAGCCACCCTTCCACAACGTACGGGTCAGCAAGATCAGTATACCCTGCGCGAGACCAACTACAACGCGGGCGTTCGATGGGTTGGATGGCCCTCGGGAGGTTGGCGTACTCAACGCCCCTCACATGGGTCTGGAGGATCTTGAAACGCGGCGACAGTCATCCCAGGCCCTGGGCGGCGAGAGCACTCTGCGATGGACGTCCCAAGCCGGCCGCCCGCGCTGGCGCGCCAGTTTTTTCAGGTTGTGCGCGCTGGTCGTGCCTTTGCGCGATCGCTGCTCCGACCGACGGGCGCGGGTCCCTCCCGCGCCTCGCCGACGCTGGTCGCACTGTCCGCTACGCCACAGCGGCGGGCGCTACCACCTCCGTGCCTCGCTCGAGTCTTCTAGGGCTTGCGCGCCTGTTCGAGTCGAAGTTGCGCGCGGGTCGGTAGACGCTAGACTGTGCGCGGGCACCGCGCGATGAAACAGTTCGGTACGCCATACTACCTGCTGGATGAACGCAAGCTGCTGCGCAACTTGCGGCGGATCGAACGCGTGCGCCGAGGGGCGGGCGCCAAGGTCGTCCTGGCGTTGAAGTGTTTTTCCACGTGGGCCGTTTTCGATCTGATGCGCAAGTACATGGATGGCACCACCAGCAGCTGTGTGTACGAGGCCCGGTTGGGCCACGAGAAGTTCGGCGGCGAAGTACACGCCTATTGTGTGGGCTACCATGAGCACGAAGTACGGGAAGTGCGTTCGTACGCCACGAAGGTGATTTTCAACTCGCTCTCGCAACTGCGTCGCTTCGAACGGCTGGTGCGTCCCTTGCCTGTTGGCATCCGAGTCAACCCGGGAGTGAGCTATTCACACTACGACCTCGCAGACCCGGCGCGGCGGTACTCGCGCCTCGGCGTGCGGGACTTGGATGCATTGCTCAAGGAGGTGGACCGGTTCGACGGCGCGATGTTCCACTTCAACTGCGAAAACGATCGGTTCGATGCGTTGGCGCGGCACATTCGGCACATCGAGCGCACCTTTGCTCCGCTGCTCCGGAGGCTGAAGTGGGTGAGCTTGGGCGGGGGGATCTACTTCACCCGCGACGGATATCCCCTTGACAAGTTCATCCGCCTGCTGCGCGAGTTCAGCCAACGGTGGAACGTGCAGGTGTATCTTGAACCCGGGGAAGCCGCCATTACCGGCTGCGGTGAGTTCGTAACCACCGTGGTGGATGTGGTCCGGAACGAGGTGGATGTGGCGGTGGTGGACGCCTCCACGGAAGCGCACATGTTGGACCACCTCATTTATCGAACCAGCCCGCGTTTGCTCGGCCGCCGTCCCGGCCCGCATCGCGTCATCATCGCAGGACGCTCGTGCTTGGCAGGGGACGTTTTTGGCGACTACCGCTTGGCTCGCCCCTTGCGTCCAGGCGATCGCGTGCGGTTCGCCGATGCAGCTGGCTATACGATCGTGAAGAAAAATTGGTTCAACGGCTTGCCGATGCCGGCCATTCGCGTGCGGCGGCTCGACGGTCGAGTGGAAACCGTGCGCGAGTTCGGGTACGAAGAATACGTCCGCAGTTTGTCCTGACACGTTGTCAGGTGCAGGCGATTGCGGCATAGTGTAGAACGCTCGTGGACAAGGGCATTATGTCGGCGATGCGAACGCCGACGGCCGAGTGTGGAGGTGACGAGGATGAAGAAGAACGTGCTGATCATCGGAGCGGGCGGCGTGGCGCACGTGGCGGCGCACAAGGCCGCGATGAACAATGACGTATTGGGCGACATTTGCATTGCCTCGCGGACCGTGCAGAAATGCGAGGAAATCGCGGAAAGCATTCGGCGCAAAGGCCACGTGAAGGATCCGACGCGCAAACTTCACGCACGCGCGCTGAACGCGTTGGACATCCCCGCCACGGTTCAGCTGATCCGAGAGACCAATTCGCAGATCGTCATTAATTTGGCCAACGCCTTCGTGAACATGTCCGTCCTCGAAGCGTGCCTGGAAACCGGCGCGGCCTACATTGACACGGCCATCCATGAAGAGCCGGACAAGGTCTGCGAGGACCCGCCGTGGTATGCGAACTACGAGTGGAAACGGCGGGACCGTTGCCGCGAGCGCGGGGTCACGGCGATCCTCGGCGCCGGGTTCGATCCGGGAGTGGTGAACGCCTACTGCGCGTTGGCGCTCAAACACTACTTCGACAAGCTCGATACCGTGGACATCATGGACGTCAACGCCGGCTATCACGGCAAGTATTTCGCCACCAACTTCGACCCGGAGATCAACTTCCGCGAGTTCATCAAGGTCTGGACGTGGATCGATCGGCAGTGGAAACAGTACCCCACCCACACCGTGAAGCGCGTGTACGACTTCCCGGTGATCGGGCGCGCGCCGATCTATCTCAACGGCCACGACGAGCTGCACTCGCTGTCGCAGAACATTGACGCCAACAGCATCCGGTTCTGGATGGGCTTCAGCGACCACTACATCAACGTCTTCACTGTGCTGCGCACGATCGGGTACCTCTCGCACCTGCCCGTGCGCCTGTCCACGGGCCAGGAAGTAGTTCCGCTCAAGGTGACCAAGGCGCTCCTGCCTGACCCGAAGAGCTTGGCGCCGAACTACGTTGGAAAGACTTGGATCGGCAACTTCTTCCGCGGGTGGAAGAACGGGAAGCGCCGCGAGCTGCTGATCTACCAAATCTCCGACCACAAGAAGTGCTACGAAGAGGTCGAGTCGCAGGCCATCAGCTACACCGCAGGTGTTCCGCCGGTGGCCACCGCGATGCTGATCGCCCAGGGCGTGTGGGATTGCCGCACCATGGTCAACGTGGAGCAGCTCGACCCCGATCCATTCATCGAGCTGATCGCCCGACTGGGGTTGCCGACGACGATCGAGGAGGTCAAGCCCGGCAGCCGGCGCTCCTTCGATGGCACGGTCTACGACCTCGAGACCGAAGTTGCGCGGTCCACCGTGACCATCACGATCTCCGCAGCCAACCCGATGATCTCGGTGCCGAAACCGCCGCCGGAGGTTATGGGCGAGCCTTCCCCTGCCAAGAAGCGCCGCCCACGGTCCACCCGCGCCAAGGTGGCCAAGAAGGCCCAGCGCTCGACCGCTCGTACCCGCGCGCGACGCCGCTGAGGCACCGTCCTACGACGGAGGTTCGCGCCGGGGCACCGGAGCCGGCATGCGCTACGCGATCGTATCCGACTTGCACGGGAATTGGATCGCGTGGCGCGCCGTGCTTCGAGACATTGCGACGCTGGGCGTGGACCGGATTCTTTGCCTCGGCGACGTGGTCGGCTATGGACCGCAGCCGGCGGAGGTGCTCGAATCCGTGTACGAGCACGTGTGGAAGGTTGCGCTGGGCAACCACGATGCCGTGGTCTGCGGACGGCTCAGCGACGAGGCGTTTCACCCCGATGCGCGGCGCGTGCTGGAATGGACCCGTCGTCAGATTTCGCCCGCGGGCGTGCAGCTGATGGCAAGCTGGCCGTTCCAACTGGTCAGCAAGTCGTTCCGGTGTGCCCATGCGTGCTTTTATGCGTCGGCACGGTTCTTCTATATCGAACGCGAAGAGGACGCTGCGCTGGAGTGGTCGTCGGTGCCGGAGCCACTGCTGTTTGTCGGGCACACACACCGTCCCGCGCTGTTCGTGATCGGCGCCAGCGGCACTACGCATTCGCTGCCGCCGCAAGATTTCGTGGCCACGGACGGCCGCCGCTATCTCGTGAACGTGGGCTCGGTGGGAATTCCGCGTGATGGCGATGTGCGCGCGTCGTATGTGATCTACGACGTGCCCACGAGTAGTGTGATGTTTCGTAAGGTGCCCTTCGATTTGGACGCCTTCCGCGATAGCGTGCAGCGCGCTGGCGTGGATTCGCCGGCGCTGGCGTTTCTCGGGTGGGATCCATTGCTCGGTCGCCGGCCGCTCCGCGAGGTCGTCTACTTTCGTCCGCCTGATCAGGCCGCCGCCACCGCCCGGGGTGGGGCCGATGTGGAGGATGTGGACGCTTGGCGCGGACGAGCGCGCCGCTGGCGGCGCGTCGCGCTGGGGACGGCCGCGGCCCTGGGCGGCACATTGTGCATCGCCGGCGGCTTTCTGTGGTATACGATCACCCGCGCGCAAACCATCCCGAGTCGGCCGGCGCCGGAGGTGTTGTTGTCGGAGCTGGCCGAGGGCGCAAACGTGCTGCCCCACCCCAACGCGGACCGCCCGCCGTTTTTCGGCTGGACGGTGCGATACGGAGATCGGCGCGCCCAACGCGTATGGGTGCCCGACGGCGTGGGCTCGACCCAAGCCCCGACCTTTCGAATTCGATCCAGTCGCAGCGAATTGATGGTGATCGAGTCCGATCCGATCCGGGTCCAACCGCGCCAGCGCATCACGATGGAAGCGGTCTACCGAATGTCGCCAGATTGGACGGGCACGGTCGCCTTGGCCGCGTCAGTCAAGGGCACACAGCCGGATGGGCGCGAGTACGTTCGACAAAACTTCGTGGTCAAGGAGCCGTCCTTGGTCCGTCGCGAAGGGCGGCGCGTGGCCCGCGAAACGGTAGATTTGCCCGCCGGTGCGCACACGCTGCGTGTCCGGATCGAGGGGAGATTTTGCGGCGAGCTGCTCGTGGAATCGGTGGAACTGGCACGCCGTAGCATGCGCGAATGAGCCCCGGACGGTTCATTCCAACTCGAACCGATCCACGTCGAGCGCCCGGACTGGGTTGGATTCCCCGCCGGGCGCAAGCCATACATACGCCGTGGGACACCACGACACTGGCCCGAGTTCGCACTCCGCGTACCTCCCGCTTGGAAATGTCCGAGAGCTTCCAGCTTCGAGCCCCAACGAACGGTGAGCCGTCAGGTCGTACACGCCAAGGCTGAACACAACGTGTTCGGCTCCGGATCCTGACCGGGCTCGACGCGCACGCGCGCTCGCACGCGGTAGACGTGCCCCCAGATGGCATGCGCAGGCCGCCCTGGGCCCGCCATTCGCGCGCAGGCCCTAGGCACCCGAATGGCGATACCGCCCTCGGCAGCCGCGAACGTGCGGAGGTTCGGCGCTAGCACATCAAGGTTCCGCAACGGCAGCACGTAGTGGGTGAAATCCGTCGTACAATCCCAGACGTACAAATCGGTGCAGATAGGGCTCTACCCGCGCAGGTCTTCGAGGAAGGAACGATGCCGTGCAGCCGGCAAGAGAATTGCTTCGGACGTATGGACGAAGGGATGATACACAATCTTGTCCCCATGGCGGGCCTCCGCCGCGCCGCGCGGGAGTTCAACCAATTGGGCGCAGCCCAGTCTCCATTGAATGCTTCGAACCAGAACACCTCGCGGTACTCGAACGCGGGCTCGCTGTGCTCGGAAAAGTCGAGGGGTAGCTCGGGAGATGCGGAATGCGCTAACCTCATGGCTTGACCAACGGCAGCCAAGGTGGTCGGACAGCAGGTCAATGACGCTGTAGAGTACACCTTTAGGGCGACCACCGCGGATACGGAACGCGTGAGGGGCATTCCAGCACGCAGGATTCCGCATTCAGCGAGGTGTCATGCGTCAGTTGGATGCACGCAGGTTCGGATGCACTCGCGTCCACGGTGACGATGGCGCGACGGGTCATTTCAGTGAGCGCGGACACGGGTTCTCCTGCCGCCCACTGTTTGGTCTCCGCGGGCGAGGGCGGAAGGCGCAGGGCGGCAGAAACGGCGGTGTCCACCGGCAACCGGGGACGCAACGGCCCGCCAGCCCTTGTCAGTGGGGCCTGCATAAACAGTGCGGTCGGCCCACCCGCGACGACCCACAACGTATCCGCGGTTCCTGCGATGAACGCCTGATCGCAAGCGGACCCAGTTAATGCCAAAGCCGGCGGACTCAGTGGGGCCAGATACCTACGAAAATGCCTCGCAACGCGTAGGTTCTCAATAGGTTCCAAGACTTTCCGAACGCGGGGATTCCGAGGACGCCCACGTGGGCCCTGGGCCGGCCACCTTTTCGCCCCGCGAACTCTCCGCGGAACTTTCGCGGGCAGAACCCTTTCTGCAAGCAGAGACATGACGAAAAACCGCGCTATGAAGAACCGATGACTCGAACCGAAAGACGAGCCAGTTGGCACCCTTGCGACCATAGTGAGTGATGGCTCCATCGAACCGCGGTGGGGTCCGGCAGACCACCACCTCGGAGCAGTTCGCCTCGCCATCGAGCGAACCACTGACGCTTAACGTAGCGGCGTTGAGCGGCTTGGGAACGATATTCGCCCGCCGGTAAGCGCTCCGACACCGAGGAACGTAGTATAGGGAAGGTGCGTCGTCGGCATGAGAGGCTCTGTCAAGGCCCCCGAAGATTTGAGAACGGTCTGGACGCATGGAGGGTTGCCAAAGAAGTGTGGCCCGCTACCAGCGAAAGGTGTCAGGACACGGTAAGGCGCAGAAGGCGGCAGAGGTGGAGGGGGTCAAAGCAGGTCGAGGGCCATCGGAGAAGTTGTGGCCGGAGCCGACGTGCAGCCGGTTTCCGTAGAGCACATGAGCGTAGTCGGGCGCTGCATTGAAGACACGGTGGGCACGTAGAAGGACGACATCCCCAAAAGCTGGCCCAATGAGCGCGCACGATTCCCACATCGCTCCCCGACGGTGATTTTGGAGGTTCTAGAGCGACGCGTTCGGGGTGATCCGCGTGTGTAGAAGTCCGGGAGAAGTTCTCAACGCGGGTAAGAAATTGACTGGCGTGGTTCATGGCCTGTTTCGCCGCCTTCAGCCCACGCACTCACTCTGCAGAGTGGGATGGGGCTGGCCGAAGCCTAGGCGCCAGTGTTTGAGCCCCTTCCCCCTTGCTTGCACATCTACCACGGAAGGCCTACCTTCACGGAACTCCGTGAGACCTACGCTGCCCGCTGGGTTTCGGACACAACCCTTTCCCACGCGGCCCACCTTGGGGCGCCACGCCTAGGCGATGCTCGCGCAGCTCTTCGCGCGCCGGGAGGACCCGCGCCACCCGAACTGCGTCAAGCACTCACTTCAGCGAGAGCACGGTTGATCCGCTCGATGGCTTCGTCAATCTCAGCCGTGCTCTTGAAGCCGATCGTGATCGCGTCCACTTCGGGCACGGACATTACAAATCGGATGGATTTTTCGCGATCAGCGGGATCCGTGAAGTCTCCGTTGCCGATGATCTTCATGCCGATCACGCCGTGGCCATTGTTGTGCGCGATGCGAATCTGCTCCAGGACAGGCCGGATGTCATTGCCAGAACCTCCGACGGTTTTCTGCGGGCCGTCAATGTGCCGGGCCTGAGGATTGATGCGCACCAGGTTGACCTGCACCCAGTTGGATTTGGCCGCCACCTCGAGCGCGGGTAGCGAGTGACAGGACACGCCTTTGGAGAGGACCTTCTTCTTCTCGATGGCTTCGTCAATCGCATCCATCAGGCGCTTCTGCTCATCGGTCCATGTCTCGGTGACCTGGCAATGGACCAACAGGCAATCCAAGTAGTCGGTGCGGTAGGTCTTGAGCAGTTCGTCAATCACCTCCGCGGGACGCTCCGGTTGGCCCCCAATCTTACTGAGGAGAAACAGCCGTTCGCGGGGCAATCCAGCGATCGCGTCCGCGATCATCGGAAACGTGCGGTAATTCCTGGCCATGTCAAAGTAGGTGATGCCACGGTCGAACGCGTAGCGGACCAAACGGGTGAACTCTTGTGGACCGAGCTCTGCTTGAACTCTGCCCCCGTGAGACCCGGTACCCATGCCCAGCCGGCTCAGCCGTAGCCCGGTGCGTCCCAACGGCACCAAGTCTGTGGCAGTTTTGCGCGCGGGCGCGGCCGAGCTCGTCGCGGCGGCCGACGCTGCGACCCACGTGGCCGCAGTTCGGAGGAATTCACGTCGGTTCATGTGCGGTGGCTTCATGCGACCTTCTCCTTTTCTGCGAAGTCCGACGCCAAGACGGCAGCCATGCCCATCAGGACGGCGAACCAGATCAGGATCGTTCCTGTTCCAAAGTTATATTCCACCAGGCCATTCATCAAGAGAGCCACTGCGGACGCCCAGACTCCGCGGGCCAACGCGGCACCATTGCCGCCCCGCTCGCAGCGTTGCTGCACCGCTCTGGCCATCAGAAGCAGCATGTGCGTCATCCAGCCCACCCACACCAGGAGCCCTGGCCACCCCATTTCCACCAACACTTGCAGTGCATTGTTGTGAAGATGGTTCAACTTAGCTTCCACATTCGGTACACGATGGCGCAGTTCGTAGTTTTTCATGGCGCCGTACCCGATGCCCCACGGGGCCTTGCGGAGGATCCACGGCGCCGCTTTAGTCCAAAGCTCCCACCGGCCCCCAGGGCACTCGGCGTCCGCAATCGCGGCGCCCAACCGCGCACGCACGGGTCCGATGGCCAGCGCCAACAGGACGAGGCCGGCCACGATCATTGCGCGGTCGCGGCGCAGCCGGCAGCCGGACGTGACAAGGGCCAGGAGTCCGAGGAAGGTGGCCATCCAAACCCCGCGTTTGAAGTGCCAAAGCACTCCGATCGAGTTGCTCAGCCCGATTGCCAACCTCATCCGACGCGAAAGGTTCCACCCGCCGACGCCCGCGCCGGCGAGGAGAAACATCAATGCCACCATGTGGAACTGGGGCGTTCGCATGCTACCTTGGTGAAAGATCCAAAAGGACCAAGAGATGTTGGAGGGCACATGGGTTACGGCCCAGGCCAATTGGCCAGCGTGCGCCAGCCATGCGACCGCGCAACCTACCCAAAGGCCTCGCACGATGCGTACCAAAAACTGTGTGGGCGAGGACGGATCGGTCCGGGCCAGGTCCACGATGGCCGCCATGAGTAAGAACCACGCCAAGCGGTGCAGCTTGGGAACAGACAACTCCGGTCGCCAGCCTCGAACCGCACTGACCACCGCGAGTACGGCGAACGCCAGCCACCAACCCAGCAGCGGATGACGCCATCCCTCGCTATACCCACGTCGAACCGCCGAAACTGCCCAGGCAAGCAGCGCCAGCGCGACTGAAATCTGCGCGGCCGCGATGGACCATGGTAGGCAGGTCACCCCCACGATCAAAGCCGTGCGAGCCAGTTCCGGTACGCCCCCTGCCCGAATGTGCACGATGGTGGCGCCCACTGCGGACCTGAACCACTCGCTCGCCACGGCCATGCACCTACCGCGCCCGCAACTTGCGACGCGACCGCACGGCTTCCAGGCGGCGCTGGGCTGACCGAGCGTGAGCAGGCAGTTCCTCCACGCGGGCCAGCTCGAGGATCGTGGGCATCAATTCGACCAGGTCGCCCTGCGTTAACTCCAGCACGCTCATGCGGCGCCGGAAGTCTTCGACGGTGAGGCCGGAGAAAAACCGAGCCGTACCTCCGGTGGGCAAGACGTGACTCGGTCCGGCGGCGAAATCGCCCGCGCTTTCAGGGGTCCAGCGCCCCAGAAACACCGCTCCAGCGTGGCGGATCTTCGAAAGAAATCGTCTGGGAACACGAGCCAGGATCTCAAGGTGTTCCGGGGCGAACTGGTTCACCACCTCCGTCCCTTCGGTGAGCAGGTCGCGGACGCACACGATCAACGAGCGCGTGCGAAGCACTTGGCGAACGGAGGGCCAGCGCGGCAGCTCCTGGCCTTGCCGCTGCAGCTCCTCCGCCACGGCGCGCGCGAGGTCGGGCGAATCGGTGACCAGCAAAGTCCGCTCCCGACCCGTCCCATGCTCGGCCTGGGAGAGCAGATCCGAGGCGACCACCGCTGGGTCGGCACTGGAGTCGGCCAGCACCGCAATCTCGCTCGGGCCGGCGACCATATCCAGCGCCACCTGTCCATACACACAGCGCTTGGCCGCGGTGACGAACGGTCCACCCGGCCCCACGAGCTTATCCACGCGTCGAATCCGTTCGGTGCCATAGGCCAGCGCGGCGATTGCCTGCACGCCGCCCAGCCGATAAATCTCCGTCGCGCCGGCACAAGCCATCGCGTAGAGCACGTGGGGCTCCATGGTCCCATCGCGCCGACACGGCGAGGTGGCGGCGATCTCGCGTACACCGGCCACTCTGGCCAACGGAATCGTCATCAGCGCTGTCGAGGCCAACGGCGACGCCCCACCGGGAACGTAGACGCCCACGCGGTCCAACGGGACGAAGACTTCGCCCAAGCGCCCTCCGTGCCGCGTGCGCAGAATCCAGCTACGGCGCAGTCCGGCGCGGGCGAATGCCTCGACGCGCTTGAGAACTTCGTTCACGGCGCGACGAAAATCCACGCTGACCGCTCGCTCGGCCGCACGGATTTCGTCCGACGTCACCGCAAAACGTTCAGGCGAGAGGTCCACGCCATCGAATCGAGCGGCGTACCGAGCCACGGCGCGGTCACCGCCGCGGCGCACCGCCTCCAACACCGTTCGGGCCAATTCCTCGGCGGCCGGATCGGTGGGCGGGCTGGCGGCCAAGCGCTGAAACTGGCGACGTCCGCCCGCCGTGGAGATGTCTACAATGCGCGGGATTGTTTTCATCGTTGGAGCGCTGCGTTGAGCATACCACATCGGCGGCAGGCCGACAGGGGCACGTTACGGTCGTCTTCGTACACCAGGCCGCACGACTCGCAGACGTAAAGGAAAGCCGGCCGTCGTCGCCGGCGCCGATGTTCGTCCAAACCATGATGGAGAATCAACGCTGCGAGCCCAACCAACGCCCCACCCACCCAGCGGAATAGCACCGAAGGCAATAGCAGGGTCACGGGGAGTCCTCCTCGACGACCGGCGCAAACGTGGCGTGCACGCGCACGATCGTGTCCGTCGGCGTGGGCGCCCAACGCCAACGCGCAAGTTCACGCACCAGCGCCTCGCCATCTTGCGCTGGAATATCACCACTTTCCATGAACAGTTGAACTGGCCAGCCTTCTGGGGCGACATGAAGGCGGAGATCGGCGGACCAAGGACGCGGACGGGCGTGCGTGGATTTCCAGGGACGCGCCACGGGCGAGCCTTGCGCAGGTGTGGGGCCCTCCACCACGATCAAGGTCAGCACCGACCTCCGAGAGACAGGGTAGCCTGGGAGCTCGCCCGCAGGTTCGGCCACCACGATGAGGTCACCCAGCAGGGACTCGGGACGGAATGACCACGACCCTGGTGCTCGGGGCAGCACGGGTGCGTCCGGAACCGGAGACTGCACAGGCGGGCTCACCGGCGACTCGCCCAGCGGGAGGCGGCTGAAGCCAATCTCGGACGGAAGGGCGAACAAGGTCGGCGAGGCCAGCAGGGTCCAAATTTCGTGGTTCGTTTCGTCGCCACTTCCGTCGTGGTAACTGCCTCGTGGCAGAGGCCACGCGGGGTCGGGCCAGGGTCGGGGAACTTCCACCGCCGTGCGCCACGCCCCCGCGATCCAGACCGCGGAAGTCCACGCGACTGCCAGGCCCCAGTTCCATAGGATGGACCTTCGGGTCATGGTGGCGAGCCGGAGGTCCCGAGGTGGGCCTGAGCGGGCCGGACCCGGGTCGCCAGGGCCACGGAACGCACGCCGGCCTCGATGGCCAGGTTGTAGATGCGGACCAGGGTACCATGCGCAACTCGTTCATCTGCCTCGATGAGAAGTGAGTCCTCGGGATGGGCGCGTGCGGCCTCCCGCAGTTCCGAGGCCAGCTCGGATTCCGTGATCGGGCGATCGCGGAAAAAGATCAGCCCCGTGTGGGTGACGGCGACCACCAGAGACGGATACCGCACCCCTTCGTCCGTCCGCGGCGACTGGGGCAACTCCAGCACCAGCCCCGGCTGAATCACGAACGGAGCGCGAGCGAGCCACACCGTGGCCAGCGCCACCGCCACGCTCGCCACCGCAGCGGCGTCGATGGGCCACGCCAACCGAGGAAGCCGGGTTCGGAACACCCGCACAAAATCGCCCGGCGCATCGTGGGGGAGCGGTGCGTTCATGGGGTGGGGCCTTCCGAGGACCACCGCGCTCGTTCGCGCACGAGCTGTTCGCGTACACGGCTCAACGTTTCTTCCATGTCCACCAGAATCGCATCCAGCAGCGACACGAGCAGTTGGTAGCCCACGAAGGCAGGAATTGCAACGGCGAGGCCGAGCGCAGCGCACGCCAGGGCGCCGTACATGTGGCCGGCCAGCTCCCCTGCGTGCACGAGCGGCCCCTGTTGTTGCAGGGTCAGGAGCAATCGCATCAGCGCCAGCAAGGCGCCGAACAATCCCAGCAAGGTGGCCACACGCGGAATTGCGCCCAGCGCGTACATGCGTTGTTCCAGACGCGGGAGTTCGGCCGTGCCGGCCTCGATCATCGCCGCGCGGATGGACTGTGGATCTTCCTCCGCATGGAGCAACGCGGCCCGCACCATGCGAGCCACGGGGCCCGGCGTCTCATCGCAAAGCACCACGCCTTCCGCCAAATTGCGGCGGCGCACCACGTTGAAAATCCCACGCAGAAAGTCGTCCAACCCGACCCGGGCACGCCGGAGGTAGAGCCACCGCTCGAAAAACAGCACCGTGGCGACCAGACCCACAGCCACGATCATCCAGGCAGGAGGACCTCCAAGGTTGAGCCAGTGAATCATGTGCGTCGCCTCCAATCAGAATGCGTCCCAATGACGAGTCTGCAACTGCCGTAAGAGAGCCTGTGCGTCCGCGGCGGCCGGTCCACCGTCGTCGATGACGCGTCGATAAATACGAGCCGCCTCTCGCCATTGCTCGCGGCGCTCGTACAACGCGGCTGCGCTCAGGGCGGCACGAGCGAACCACACGGGCGCACCCGCGCGCGCCGCGGCGCGTTCTTCGACATGCCCATAGACCGTGGCCAGATAGCGTTCCAGCGCCAGATCGAGGCGGCCCGATAACTCGTAGCAGCGCCCCATTTTGTACCACGCCTGCAGCTTCAAATCCGGCGTCGCCCGAGGATGGTCCGCGGCGGTTTGATAGCACGCGATGGCCTCGTCGTAGCGGTGGGTGGCTTTCGGCGCGAGCGTGAAGTGACAATCCCCTTTGCGTCCCCACGCCAACGCAGCCAGATAACTATCGGGGGCTTGCTGGATGACCTCGTCAAAGGCGAGCAGTGCCGTGTCGAAGCGCGCCAGCTCAGTTAGTGAATCGGCCTGAGCGAAGCGGGCGTCGGTGGCGATTGGACTGGTGGGGTAGTCGGTGACGACTCGGCGGAAATACTCGATAGCTCGAATGTGCTCACCGCGCGCTGCCGCCACCCGGCCCGCGCGGTACAACGCCAGAGGGGCGAGCGGAGAAGTCGGAGCACGCTCCGCCAGCTCGCGGAACTTTTGCTCCGCCTCGGCCCAGTCGCCGCGGTGGAGCGCTTGCTCTGCCAGCCAAAAACGCAAGTCCATGGCCAGCGCGGAGCTCTCGTGCCGAGAAAGGAACTCTTGTGCGGCCGCAATGGCCTCGGGCGTGCGCTGGAGCATGAAGAGGCACCACACGCGCATCGCCGAGGCTTGTTCGAATTCCGGGCCGTCGCCGTGGCGGACGACCGCGTCGAAGTCCGCAAGTGCCAGCTCGAAGTCGGCGTGCCGATAGTGCAACAACCCGCGCAACAGCCGCGCCCGCGAGGCATCGGCGGTGGCGGGAGCATCTGCGATTACTCGGTCGTACCACGCGCGGGCGGCGTCCCATTCCTGTCGTTGTTCGTGCACTTGCCCACGGCGCACTCGCGCAGCCGACCGCCAGGGCTCTGGGGCGTTCTCGAGTTCGCTGAGCACCGCCAGCGCGGCATCGGTCTGCCCCGCGCGCGCGCGGGCATCCCCTTCCAAATAGATCACGCGGTGGAGCTCGTTGGTTCCCACCCGGCCGCGAAGAACATGGTAGCGGTCGGCGGCAGTGGTGTACTGGCGGGCCGCCGCCCATGCATCCGCGGCCTTGATGGCCGCCTCGATCCTCCGCCTCGCGTCGGGAAGTTTTTCTGCGGCTTGTTCGAACAGCGGAGCGGCTTCGACTGCACGGCCGAGTTCCAGCAAGCACCAGGCACGACCGAACCACGCCTCGGCTTGATGAGCCGGCTCTTGCGCAAGCTCGAGCACCCATTCGTAGGTCCGAAGGGCCTCCGCCAAGCGGTTCCGGTCCAACCAACGCCCGCCGATCGCGAGCGCCAACTCCGTGGCCCGAGAGTGACGCGGCACCAGTTCGAACACTCGACGCAACAGTTCCTGGGCTTCGTCCAGTTGCCCTTCCTGCACGCACAACGTGGCGCGCGCGAGGATCGCGTCCACCTCTGCCGGCGTGCCTCGCGCGACCTCGACGGCCGTAGCTGTCGCGCCCAAGGCCTCGGTCGAATTCTTGCTGGCCGCGTGCGCCGCCGCCACGAGTAAATAGGCCGCCGCCCGTGGAAGCGGGGACAGCGCCCGCGCGGTCACAGGCCCCACCAGCCGCGGGATCTCCGCCACTCGACCGCCTTCGATGTACCACGCGCCCAACTGGATCCGTATCGGCGCAGACTCCGGCAACTGAGGAACTCGATGCAGCAACGATTCCAGCAACGTCATCGCCCCTGGACGGTCCCCAGATTTGCTGCGGCGTTGGGCTGCCACCAGACCATGCCGTACCAGGGCGGCCGGTCCGAGCGGAGAATCCAGCAGCGATTCGATCACCGCACAGGACTCGTCGGTAAGGTGCAGCTCCCATAACGCGTCCGCCAGTGCGCGCAACGCGAATTCTCGTTGGGAGAGATCGAGGCGTTCCAGCTCCACGTTCGTCAACGCAGCCAACGCCAGCTGGGGATCGCCCATGTGGAGGTAGATCCGGGCCATCGCCACGGCGGCGCGGGGGTCCTCGCGAAATTCCGCCGGCGCTTCCTCGGCCCACCGCTGCTGGGCATCGCGCGCGTGGCCTGCACGGAGGCGCGCCTCGACCAACGCCAGAGCGCACTCGAATCGCGCCGCTGCACTGGGCGCATTCGACCAGGCGAGTTTCAGCCACCGTTCGGCCATGTCGTAGAGCCCATCGCGCATCGCCTCGCGGGCCGACTCTACCCAGCCCGCATGGGCGGCGGCCGCGGCGATCACCGCCAGTGCCCACGCACGCCGGGTGCCCGCTGGGATGCCACGTAACTGGACCCACGCATTCATGACGCGACGGCCGAAGCCGGTTTGCCCAGCAAGGGACGCAACGCGCGACCAGTGTGCGACTGCGGACACTCCGCCACTTGTTCCGGTGGCCCTTCGGCGATCAGATAGCCCCCCGCATCGCCGCCCTCGGGCCCGAGGTCAATGATCCAGTCCACGCGCTTGATAACATCGAGGTTGTGCTCGATGACCAATACCGTATTGCCGGCGTCCCGTAGCCGTTCGAGGACAGAAAGAAGGCGTTCAACATCCGCAAAGTGAAGTCCCGTCGTCGGCTCGTCCAACAGGTACAGCGTGTGCCCCGTGGGCCGGCGGCTGAGTTCGGTAGCCAGCTTGATCCGCTGCGCTTCGCCACCCGAGAGCGTGGTGGCCGGTTGGCCGAGCTGGATGTATCCCAGGCCGACTTCCGAAAGGGTCCGCAACCGGCGTTCGATGGCGGGCACGGCTTGGAAAAACTCGAGCGCTTCGTCCACGGTCATGTCCAGCACATCCGCGATGGACTTGCCACGATAACGGATCTCGAGCGTTTCGCGGTTGAAGCGGCGGCCGCCGCATTGCTCGCAGGTCACGTACACATCCGGCAGGAAATTCATTTCTACGCGGATGATCCCGTCGCCACGGCAGGCCTCGCAACGCCCTCCCCGCACGTTGAAGCTGAAGCGCCCAGGGCCATAGCCGCGCATGCGCGCGGCAGGCACCTGCGCGAAGAGCTCGCGAATCGGCGTGAACGCTCCGGTGTACGTGGCCGGATTACTTCGAGGCGTGCGGCCGATCGGGGATTGATCCACGACCACCATCTTGTCGACGTGGTGCAGGCCAACGATGCGGGTGTGCCGGCCGGGCGGATCTGGAGCCCCGTACAGGTGCCGCGCGAGAGCCTTGCGGAGGATTTCGTCTACCAACGTGCTCTTGCCGCTGCCCGACACGCCCGTCACACCGACCAACAGCCCGAGCGGAATGCGGATGGTGTCCCCTTTGAGGTTGTGCTCACGCGGGCCCACAATCTCCAGCCAATGGGGGCCGGGCGCGACTCGGCGGGAGGGAACTTGGATGGCACGTTCGCCCCGAAGGTATTGGGCGGTCAGCGTCGGCGCGTGCAACATATCGCCCACAGGCCCCTGGAACATGACTTCGCCGCCGTGACGGCCCGCGCCCGGCCCCAGGTCGATGACCCAATCCGCGGCGCGAATGGTTTGCTCGTCGTGTTCGACCACCACCACAGTGTTTCCTCGGTCTCGCAACCGAGCCAGCGTATCCAACAGCCGGCGTGTGTCGCGCGCATGCAACCCAATACTGGGTTCATCCAGCACGTAGAGGACGCCCACCAAACCAGAACCGATCTGAGTGGCCAAGCGGATTCGCTGCGCTTCGCCACCGGAAAGCGTGGAGCTTTCGCGGTCCAGGGTCAGGTAGTCCAAGCCCACGTCCCGCAAGAATTCCAGCCGTGCGCGGATTTCGTGGATCACCTCGCCCACGATCGCGGCCTGCTGGCTAGGCAGCTCCAACCGTTCGATCCATTCCAATGCGCGAGCTACCGGCCAGCTCATCACGTCGGCAATGGACTGCCCCGCGACCTTGCACGCAAGGCTTTCGGGACGCAGTCGAGCTCCGCGGCACGACGGGCAGGGGCGGCGGCTCATGAAGGTCCGGAGCCACTCGCGCACGTCGTCGCTCTCCGTTTCGCGCAGTCGCCGTTCGAGGTTGGGGATCACGCCTTCGAACGGCCGTTCAATTCGCCGCCATACGCCGCCACGCCAAAAGCCAAACGTGACCAGCTCGTCGCCGGAGCCATACAGCAGGACTTTGCGAAACGACTCCGGCAGCTCGGAGTAGGGAGTGTCCATACTCACGCCGTAGTGCGCGGCCAGCGAGCGCAAGAGCATCTTGTAATAAATGAGCAACCGACGTCCCCCTCGCCGCCACGCTTGGATCGCGCCCGACTCCAGCGAGCGGGAGGGATCCGGTATGATGCGATGTTCGTCGAACACCTCGACGGTCCCGAGCCCGTGACAGGTGGAGCACGCCCCGTAGGGGCTGTTGAACGAAAAATGCCGCGGCTGGAGCTCCTCGAAACTCAGTCCGCAGTGGACGCAGGCGTTGTTCTGCGAGTACAAGTGGTCCGCCCACTGAGATTCGCCGGGCAACTGGGCGGATGCGAGCATGACGCCCCCCCCTTCGCGCAGCGCGGTTTCCACCGAATCCGCTAGGCGCGCACGCGTCGACTCCCCCGCCACCAGCCGGTCCACGACCACCTCGATCGTGTGCCGGCGGTTCGGGTCGAGTTTGGGCGGGCGCTCCAAGTCATAGAGCTCGCCATCCACGCGAACGCGCACGAATCCCCCCTTGCGTAGTTGCTCGAACACTTGCTCATGGCGACCTTTGCGGCCTTGCACTCGCGGGGCCAACAGCATCAACTTCGTACCCGCAGGCCACACCGACAGCCGCTCGATGATCTCGTCGGTGGTTTGTCGTGTGATGGGGCGTCCACACTTCCAGCAATGACGAACGCCTGCGTGCGCGAACAGCAGTCGAAGGTAGTCGTGGATTTCCGTCGTGGTCGCCACGGTGGAACGCGGGGTCCCCCCAGCGGTCCGCTGTTCGATCGCGATGGCCGGCGAAAGTCCCTCAATCATATCGACGTCCGGCTTTTCCATTTGTTCCAGGAACTGCCGGGCGTAGGCGGACAAGCTTTCCACATAGCGCCGCTGGCCCTCGGCGTATAACGTGTCGAACGCCAGTGACGATTTGCCCGATCCGCTCAGCCCAGTGATGACCGTGAGCCGATTGCGAGGGATTCGGACCGTGATGTTTTTCAGGTTATGCTGGCGTGCACCCTGGACGACGATGTACTCTTCGCTCATACGCCAAGGGAACATGGTACCACACCCGTGCCCCCCCTGCGTAGGCCAAACCGCGCGGTCCTCCGCGCACTCCACACACGAGAAACGCCCGAAGGAGGCCCCAAGCCCCCACACCCATCAAAGTCCTCTGGGCCCAGTGGGGCCAGACACTTTCACACCTTCGAGTTTTGCGCGGGCAGGGTTCCGGCTAAAATGGCCGCATGCGATCCGTTGGTTCACGACCGACACGGGGCGTGGCGTCATGGCTTGCATGCATGGTGGGCCTAGGGTTGTGGATCGCCGGGTGCGACGGCGGCGGTGGCGGCGATAGTTCAACCTCCCCCGCCCCCGAGCCGCCGAGCGAGGACACGCCTTCGTATGATGTCACCGGGCGCTGGTCCTACCGGGATGGCCTCGCCATCTACGTCCTCAAACAACACGGCACGTCGGTTCAGGGCAAGTACTACAATCCACAGGATCCCAGCATCCACGGCGACATCGCCGGCTCGGTCCACGGCGACGAGATCACCTTGTACGTGGTGGTCACATACGACAACCATCCCGAGGAAAACTTTATGGCGCGCAAAGACGGGATCATCCATAACGAGCGTCACATGACCTTGGTCGTCACGCAGAGCCCCCACTACCAAGGCCAGCGCCAAGAGTGGTACCGCTTGTAGCGCCAGCCGCGCCCAGCCTAGCTGGCTTCCCACCGAGCGATTCGAGCCCGCGCATCACGGCTCAGGCAGGACCTTCGTCGAGGCGCCACCGTACATCATGCGGGGCGTTGAGCACCTGCACGCGCAGGTATATAGTTGCCCCCAGAGGAGAGCGCGCGATGGTACGGACCCTCATGCTGGCCGCGGGGTTGGCCGGAGCTGTGGCCGGGGCTACAACCGTGGCCGATATTCGATCGAACTTCCGTGAACCGCCAGTGTCCTTCGATACCATCCCATTTTGGGTTTGGAACGATGACATGACTCCGGACCACGTCACCAACGGGCTGGCGGACTTCGTGGCCCGTGGGATCCGCTCGGTCATTGTCCACCCGCGACCTGGGTTGATGACTCCTTACTTGGGACCGAAGTGGTTCGAGCTGTGGGGATTGGCGCTGCGTGAGGCCGAGTCGCGGGGCCTGGAGTTGTGGATCTACGACGAAAATTCTTATCCCTCTGGCTTTGCAGGAGGACACGTTCCCGCCGCAATGCCGGAGGCCCGAGCGGTGAACCTCGTCGCCGAAACCACACCCCAAGCCCCCGCGTGGCAGGATACCATCGAGCTGGTGGCGCGCTTGACGGCAGACCAAGCCGAGGACGTCACCGACGCCGTGCGCCGAGGTGAACGCCTGCCCCAAGGGAACTACCTGACCGTGCGGCGCAAAACTGAGGGGCGCGCCTCCGAGTGGTATGGAGGCTGGTGGTATGTAGACTTGCTGCGGCCCGGTGTGACGGAAAAGTTTTTGGAGGTCACGCTCGAACCGTACCGACAGCGCTTCGGCGACCACTTTGGACGAACGATTCGAGGCGTGTTCACCGACGAACCCCATATCTCCGGAACCGGCGGCTTGCCGTGGACGCCAGACTTCGAGGCGCAATTCCGTCAGCGCCGTGGATACGACCTGCGGCCGCATCTTCCGTCGCTGTTCGTTCCGGTGGGGCCGTGGCGCAAAGTGCGGCACGATTTTTACCGCACCGCCCTCGAGCTGTTCGTGGAGCGCTGGGCGCAGCCCTACGGGCGCTATGCCGAGCAACATCGCCTGGAGATGACGGGCCACTACTGGGAACATGGCTGGCCCCTGGCCCGCATGGTGCCGGACAACATGGCCATGTATCTCTGGATGCAACGCCCCGGCATCGACATTCTGTTCAATCAGTACGCGGAGACCCCCAACGCCCAGTTTGGCAACATCCGCAGCGTTCGGGAGTTGTACAGCGTGACGCTCCAGGCCGGGCGACCGCGGAACCTCTGCGAGGCCTACGGGGGGTCGGGCTGGGATGTGCGGTTCGAGGACTTACGCCGGATTGGCGACTGGCTCCTCGTGCTCGGTGTCAACACCATCAACCAGCACCTTTCTCATGCGTCCGCGCGCGGCGCGCGCAAACGGGATTATCCGGTGTCCTTCAGCTATCACGCCCAGTGGTGGCCGCTGTACGAACAGCAGGCCCGCTACTTCGCCCGCCTTCAGTACGTGCTCGCCCAAGGCCGAGTTCCGCCCGCTGCAGCACTGGTGTTGGAACCGACTACGACCACATGGATCTACAACGAAGGAACCCAGCCCGGCCCCCGCGCAAACGACATTGCTAAGCGGTTCACTCGCCTCTTGGGCGACCTTGAGCGCGCGGGCGTCGAATATGAACTCGGAAGCGAGGACGTCCTCGCCCGTATCGGTACAGTCCACGACGGCCTTCTGCGAGTCGGTCACCGCATATACCGCGCGGTGGTCCTCCCGCCCGGTCTGGAAAATCTAGAACGATCCACCTGGCGCCTCCTGGTGGAGTTGGCCTCCAACGGCGGAAAGGTCTTCGCCGTGGACGCCGACCCAGCCTGGATCGAAGGCGAACCTTCGAACGACTTGGCCCACCTTCGAAGCGCGCGAGGCTGGTCGCCGGTTCGCGTAGAGGAACTGGCGAATGAGCTCGCGTCGTTCCACTCTCCCGGCGCCCGTATCGTTCGGGCTCCGGAGGACTCGGGCTGGCTGTTCCATGCACGGCGCCAAACGGCGGACGGAGAGTGGGTATTCTTAGTGAACACCAGCAGCAACACCCCGGCGCGCGGGGTCGTCCAATCCTCAATGCAAGGAGCAGAAGAATGGGACGCCGACACAGGAGAGATCCGTCCCGTTGTTGGCCGGCGGACGTCCGCGGGTGTTGAGGTCCCGTTCGAGCTGCCACCCGTCACCAGCCGCCTGCTGTTCTTCGCCGACCACGCGCCCGTACCCCAACCGCCTCCGGAGCGCCCGCCCCGCTACCAGCCAGTACCGCCGGCGGAGGCTCCAGTGGTTCGTCGGCTCGACCCCGCCATGTGGCCGCTCGATTTCGTTGAACTTCGGTGCGGTGACCTGGTCACCAACCTGCACGTCGTGGCCGCAGCGGACCGCGTATTCGCGCTTCACGGGTTCGAGAAGAACCCCTGGCGACATGCGGTACAATTCGAGGATCGGATCATCTCGCGCACGTTTCCGCCGGACAGTGGGTTCACGGCGGTGTACCGCTTTGTGATCGCCGCGGAACCGGTTCCCGAGTTGACGGCAGTGATCGAACGACCGGACCTCTACACGATCACCTGCAACGGCCAACCCGTGCGGGCGCTTCCTGGAGAATGGTGGTTTGATCGTTCCTTTGGCAAGGTTCCACTCCACGGCGCCTTGCGCGCTGGTACGAACGAGCTCGTGCTCGTCGCCCGGCCGATGACCGTATACCACGAGGTGGACCAAGTCGTGCTCCTAGGCGACTTCAGTCTCGAGTCCGCGCCGGTCGGTTGGAAACTGGTGGCGCGACGTCCGATCGCCTATGGGCCTTGGAACGCGCAAGGGTTGCCGCACTATGCGGGGCGGATGGCGTACGAACACACGTACGAGATCCTCCAAGCTGGGCGGTATCGCCTCCGCCTATCCGCGTGGTGGGGAATCGTGGCCGAGGTGCGAGTGGATGGACACCTCGCGGGGCGGATTGAGCGGCCTCCGTACGCGATGGAACTCGCTCCGTTGGACCGCGGCCGCCATGTCGTCCAAGTAGTCGTGTATGGCACGCTCAAGAATTTGCTCGGGCCGTTCCACGCGGGGGTGGTTCGGGGGATCGCCTCGCCGCACAACATGGCCCAAGCGCCCAAAACCGGGCAACCCTCGGGCGCGGCCTACGACGTGATTCCGACCGGGCTGTTCGAACCCTTCGTACTCGAACGAATCGAATAAACTTGCCGCCCTCGTGGGTGCCCGGCCCCTCGGAACCTGTGTCGGCGCTGCACGTAGGCAGTCGGCGTGCCCGAACGGCGCCACCTTCCAGCGGCGCGCGAGCCCTGGCACCGGCGCGTCCAAATCTCGCAGACCCTGCGGTAGGTTTCCAAACCTCGGCAAGTTCAGACGCGACATTTGCGAGCGCTTGGATTCGACCTGAGGCCCCTGCGCCAGCCACCCGCTCAGCTAAGTCACTGTGCCCCTCGGAGTCGTCCCCACAAGCCCTTGCCCCATACGCCGATCCCCACTTCTGGACCTTCCTTGCGTGGGCGTGCGGCGTTGCCCGGCGTCCCGAAGTCCGCGAACGGAAGGGACTTGTTTCCCAATGCCGGTGGGCCAGCCATCCCCTCAGGAACCTTGCCCCCGAAGGCACATCCCCGGCCTACACAGGCGGTATTCCGCCCCGTCGAGCAACGTCCGTCCTCACCTTCGCGATGTTCTCGCCGGCTGCGCCGGCAACGGAGAGCTTCATTTTCTCATGGCGGCGGTCTCCTTCCAGACCATAAAAGAACTCGCGCGAAAAAATTTCCGCGGCCGCTTTGGCCCGCCGTTTTCCGCAGGTTTAGGCAAGGCCAAACGCGAGAACCGCCGCGCCCAACACGGCGCATTCAAAATGCCGCGCAACTCATTGTGGCGCAATGCACTTCCCGCACTTTGCAGCAGTGTCTGGCACCAGCCGCCGCAGTGTCTGGCACCAGCCGCCGTTCGCGCCGCGTGCGGCCGTGCTGTCCAACCTTTGGAAGCGAAAGCCCCCACGCGCTCCAAGCCTTGGAAACGAGGTGCTCCAATCCGTCCATTGGACGCAACGAGCGCCGCGCTGTCCAAACTTTGGAACCAGCGCCAGGGTTTTCGTCCAAACCTCAGAACGAGCCGTAAAGTCTCGTTCAAACCTCGGAAGCTCCGGACGGAATGCGATGGGGTTCGGCGTGGAGCGTGTCCGCTGGTGACGGTCTTGGTCGTACCGACAAGCCACCCCCAAGTCGGCGAGGCTTACTCCGTCGGGGCGGACTCCGACAGCACGACTTTGTTCCGAATCATTTCACCGACTTTGCGCAGCGTGGCCACATCAATCGCGCGCAATCGGCCTTGATAATCCGGGCCGACGTTGATCGAAAAAATGTTTCCGTGCTTCACCGCGCCCAGGTAATCCCGGTAGAGCTTCTCGGGTGGATGGCAAAGGTGGTCGTGTTCGGGCAGCGAATAGAACCACACTGCACCCCCTCGGTGCGGCGGGAGAATCGGATAGGTGAACTCGGCCAAAAGATAGTGCGGGCTGGGCGCATCCTTCATGTGCGGACCCGCGGCCGCATGGTCGCTCAGTGGCCCCGGCCGTCCCATTTCGCCAATTCGAATGTCTGCGCCTTCCTGATCTCCGTGATTGAACCCGATGAAACAACCCGGCTGGAACGACTTGCACCACGCAGCCGTTTCCTTGTGGCTCAGGCCGCCGTCGCCGACTGCGTGATCGAACCAAATGAACTCTATGGGCCCATACTGCGTCAGCAACTCCTTCAACTGCGCTTTCTTCATCTCCGGGTTTTTCCCGCCCTGGTTGCGCTTCTTGGGCCCGGGCGTGTTCGGATCGTCCAGCCCTCCGGGCCATCCCCACTCGCCCTCGGAGTAATACAACGCCAGCTTGATCCCGTACTTGTCGCAGTTGGCTCGCAGTTCGGCGAGAACGTCGCGGCCCAATGGAGCCCGTGTGACCTTGCGCTCCGTGGTGTGGGTGTCCCACAGGCAAAAGCCGTCGTGATGATTCGTGAGAAACAAAATGTACCCCATCTCCGCCTCTTTCGCGGTCCGTACCCACTGCTCCGTGTCCACATCCGTGGCGCGGAACAACCGCACATCTGTGATCCCGGGCGTCCATTCCTTGCCGGAAAAGGTGGAGAAACTCCAACAGACGAACATGCCCCACCGCAGGCGTTTGAGCTCCTCCGCCCGCTTCGCCATGTCCACCTGTTGCGCGAGCGTTCCCATCACGCTGCCGAGGAGCAGGGCCCGCCACAGTCGCCTGGTCATGATCGTGGTTCTTCTCGGTCTTCTGGAGCGTTGGAGCATGGAATTACGACCTCGAAGCTCCGATGCAACACCACTGGGCGGACCCGTTCGCCCCCAGAGGCGCCGCGGCACTCCACCGCCACGTCCCACCGTGGCGGGGTCTGTTACGGCTGAGTTCACGCGTCATCGAATTTGAACACCTGTGACAAATAACAAAGCATCGTTCGGTACGCTCTGTCCTTTGCGTGACCCACAATACATCCCCCAACGGAAGCTGATCTTGTTGTCCTTCGCCGCCGTAAACGAACCTCGAGCCACGAGTGTCCAGTCGCCTGAGCCCAGCGGTGCTTTTTGGTACACCTCGTAGTCCGTGCCGTTGGCGCGCACCTTGATGCGGAGGGAGGCTCCCACCATGTTCCGCGCGACGAGGAGTTCCTTGGCCTCTCCGGGAACAGGCCTGCGGCGGAGGAACACGATGTCCCCGTGTTCGGACATATCGATGTGAAACGGCCAGAGGCTGCCTTCATGCATCAGCTGGAAGATGCATTCACGAACGGGCTGAATAATCGTGTAGGTACCTTCCCACTCGCGCCAGGTTCCGGGTCGCACCATGAGCGTGCAGTACGTTTCCACTCGACCAGGCGTCCCCTCGTCGCCCGCGCCATTGCGAATGTTTTGCTCTCCCTTGAACAAGCGGAAGACCTGAACATCGCCGTCCTCCTGGTACCATCGCGACCACCGGTCGAACTCGCTACGCGGGATGGCACTGCAGAACTGCGTGTGAAGTCGGATGTCCTTCGGAATCGGGGTGAGTGGGCCGACTTGCTGTTCGAGCCGCTTGCGATCAACTCGCACTCGGGAGCCGAGAGCGCCCCCTCGGTTGAACCGTTCTCCCGGCTGGCCTCCGCCCGCTTTCAACACTTCTGCAAATGGCGGATCGCGACCTTCGAGGGTGTAGCATGGATCGGCGGCCGGGCTGGCCACTGACACACCGAAAGCGATCCACCCAAACCATCGCAGGAACGCAGCCACTTTCACGCCTAC
>CAACVY010000021.1 GCA_900661335.1 uncultured bacterium
GATCCGAACCGCGAGGGGAGTCCATGGACTTCATGAACAACCTCTGCGAGGGTCGTGGCAGTTGGCCATGTTAGAATCGTTGGCGAGAGGTCCCGCGGGGCCAGGAACTGGCCGAAGTCGAGCGGCGTGGGAGAATGTTCTTTGCCGACCCATGGGTGGACCCGGTTCGTGAAACATCTGTATCGGCGGGCCCGGTGGGATTCAACGAGCGCGTTGCGATGCACCGAGGCAATGGCTCGACCGGCGAAGAACCGTCGGTTGGATTGGGATTGTAAGGAATGGGTCGCGGCAGGCGTGAAACACTTTCCAGCGCGGGAGAACGACTGGATCTCACCGCGGCGGTCTGAGGGCGTGCCCGCTGGATCCGATTAAAGCAAATTGTACCGACCGGGGGAGATGATGTGGTCGGGGTCGAACACGTCTTTCAATCTCGCGACGATTTGCCAGTATGGATCTTCCGGTCGAATGACCAGATCCATACTGCCCAAACCCACTCGGTACGGCGGACAGCCGCGACGGAGCAATTCTTCCTCCGCGTCACGGATGGCTTGCTGGGCTTTCTCCGTTTCGGTCGCGCAGGCACGTCGGAACGCAATGCTGATCACACCTTCCATGGAACGGTCGTCGAGGAGGTTGACCGTGATGGCCGGTTCGAACCCTCGACTTCGGAAGCGATCGCGCACAGACCGGATCGTCTCGACGACGAACGCGCCGTCGGCGGGCAAGGTCGGAAGGCAATAGAGCAACCCGGCGTCGCTTTCATCTGGGTCGCGGCGGGCAGGAGGTCCTCCCAGCGGCCATTCCACCGCGGGGATCGTGTCGTCGGTGGGCACGCCGAACGCCAGTCCGTGCAGTGGGCGCACCGCGCGAAGCAACGCCAGTTGTCGAGCGGCCCACCGCGACACCCGCGCCCAGCGCCGGAGGATGCGTTCGGCCCATTCCAGCCGTCCTCGGGGCATGAGCGTGACGTGAGCGATGTGGGCCAAGCCGCGTCGGACTTCTCGCACGGCTTTGGGGTGCGTGGCACGCGAGCCCGCTACCAGCCCGACCGCACTCCAGGGGCCGAACCCCCCGACTGCAGCAGCGCCGCCGCCATGGCCCGCGCGTCGGACTGCGTGCAAAGTCCGAGCTGGAGAAGTTGTTCGGCCGCGAGAGGTTCGAGTGTACTTCGCGTGCGTTCAAAATTTCCCACGTGGGCAATGCCTTGGAGCAACCCCCGGCGGCGCAACGACGCCAGCGTGTCGATCAATGCCGCCAGTGCATCCTCCGAGTCCCACCGCGCAACGACGACCGTCTCGGCTTCAGGGCGCGGGAACAGTTCGAACCCGGCGGCCGTGACGATGCCGAAGTTTCCCTGGGCGAACAGCCCTTGCGCGCGCGCGCGAGTGCTCGCGCCGGCCGTGACGATGCCGAAGTTTCCCTGGGCGGACAGCTGATCCAGCGAAGGCCCCGCACCGTAGCCATAGATGTGCACGGTGACCGGAGTGGGGGCGGGTGAATCCTACGAGGTTGCTGAACGATGCAGTGGAGCAGGCCCGACAACGTGTTCAAGTGACCGACGCGCGGATCGAGATCCACGTAGCGCCCGATGCGCCGAGTTTTCTGGGAACCGGCAGGCTTTGACCGAGGCATTGGCACATCTGGTGGTCAATGCATTGGAGAACGCAAAACCTGCGGTAAAGCTACAGATCCAGGTCGAGGCCCAGCGGATCGCGCACGCGGAAGGAGACCGAATTCTGCTCTCAGTTCGCGATGACGGGCGTGGGATCCCTGAGGAGATTCGACCTCGGTTGTTCTCACCGTTTGGAACCACGAAAGCCCGTGGGTTTGGGTTGGGCCTGCCGATCGCGCGACGTGTGGTCTTGGCCCATGGGGGTGAAGTACGGGTTGACTCTAGCGGGCATGGGACATTGGTGACCGTGCTCCTGCCTGTCGTGCGGCCGGATGAGCCATCATGGGCCTCGGCTGAGATGTCTAAGGCCACCGAACCGCCTCGTTGATTTTCCCGACACGCCATGGCGAGCCACCCCGTGGAGGTACTTGGCACGTTCGAATTGGGCTGCCGGGCCTCAGATCGTTTATGGCGCGCATGGGCTATCCAACGATATCTCGAACGGGTAGGGCTCGAGCACTGGCAGCCCCGGCAATCCAACAAGAAGTCTGCGGGGGTTCTGAGCTTGGGAATTTCGACAGATGGCGCACTCAGGGAGCGAACGGCACATGCCGCTGGCGGCGAGACTGGAACGGGGCCCGGTAGGACTTGAAGGGATCCATTCGGGTTCGAGGCACGTCCCCAACCCGACCTAAGAGCCGATGAACAGTCCCCTAGCGTTCCTGTAGCTGTGCCGTGTTGCCCCTGGAGAAGAGGAACACCTTCGTCGACTCGCCGCAAGCGCCGTTCCGGTCGGCAGCGCCGGAACTCTAGGATGCGTCACTCTTGGCTCACCCAACAATGAGAACGGCTTGGAAAGTGGAGTGCCAGCGGTGAGGTGTGTGGTATCTTGATGACAGGTGGGCCACGCCGAAGCATGACGGGACCGAGACCATGGGCCGCATATGAGACGTGCCGGCTATGCCCGCGGGAGTGCGGGGTGAACCGACTGGCCGGACAACGAGGCCGTTGTGGGGAAACGGCTCAACTTCGAGTGGCCTCTATCGTCGCGCATTTTGGCGAGGAGCCCCCGATCAGCGGCCGGCGCGGGTCGGGCACGATTTTCTTCACGGGCTGTTCGAGCCGGTGTTTCTTTTGCCAGAACTGGCAGATTTCTCTAGAACATGAAGGCTCGGCGCTCACCATGGATCGGTGGGAGACCTTGGTGCGGCGCTTGTTGGTAGACCACGGAGTCCACAATCTGAACTTCGTGACGCCGGACCATTTCTGGCCCCACATCGCCGAGCTTTGCCGACGTCTTCGGGAGGCGGGCGTGCAGGTGCCGTTTTTGTTCAACTCGTCCGGCTATCAGCTCCCGAGCATGATCCCAGTGTACGGTGAGTGGATGGACATCTTTATGCCGGACTTCAAGTTCGCCGATCGCGATCTCGCGGAAGCTTGCATGGGCGATCGGCGTTACCCGGAGTTGGCGCTGCAATCGTTGCAGAAGATGGTCGAAGCGAAAGGGTTCTTGGAACCCTGGGATCCCAGCGGCGCCACCCCCGCGCGGCAAGGTGTGTTGGTCCGGCATCTGGTCTTGCCCGGCGAGGTGGAAAATTCTCGGCAAGTGCTCCGGTTGCTCCGTCAGGAGTTCGGGCGATTCCTACCATTGTCTGTGATGAGCCAATTCCGCCCGACGCCCTACTGTTGGCAGCGCGGGCGACTTACGCGTGGGGTCACGGCGAGCGAATACATGGAAGTCATTGAGCTTGTCCAAGAACTCGGCTTCGAGAACGTGCTGATCCAGTCGGCACCTTCCGATGATTTTCTACCGGACTTCCAATGCGTGGAACGGCCCTTCAAGGGAAATCCTCCGGCGGTTTTGGAGGGCGAAGACGACCACAGAGCGGAGTGAAAAACCATGAAACGTTGCGTTTGGGGCCGATTTTCGCGGGTTTTGAGGCCGGTTCTTGACAGCCACAATCTGTGGTGTAGACTCGACACCACGCTTCCAACATGTTGGGGAAGCGCGGGGTTTAAGCAGCGAGTCGAGAAACACTGAGTTGCAGGAGGTTTGTCAGTCATGGTCGAGTCCCGCGGTCGTGGTCGAGTGGGAGAAAAATCCAACGTGAATGGGTCCGTTTTACGGCGGCGTTCGTTGCGCGGTTCCGTGCGGACAGGTCTGGTGTGGCCGCGCGTGTTCACGCAGCCCGGTGTGGACGTGTTTTCGACGGTGAACTGGGAGCGGCGGAAGGCCCAAATCACTGATGATCGGGGTGAGGTCATTTTCGAACAGGATCCCGTAGAGGTTCCGGAGTTTTGGTCGCAGTTAGCCACCAACGTGGTGGCGTCCAAGTACTTCTACGGTCCCCATGGGAGCCCCGAGCGCGAGTACTCCGTGCGGCAGTTGATTCACCGTGTAGTCCGCACGATCGCCGATTGGGGCTGGCAGGACGGCTATTTCCAGTCGGCGGAGGATGCCGAGGCGTTCTACCAAGAGCTGGCCTGGTTGTGCTTGCACCAGTACGGAGCCTTCAACTCGCCGGTGTGGTTCAACTGTGGCCTGTACCACTTGTACGGCGTGGGGCGGCAGGGAGGTCCGGGGCTGTACTACTGGGATCGAGAACTGAATGAGGTACGCCGCGCTAGCACGCAGTATGAGTATCCGCAGTGTTCGGCGTGCTTCATTCAGTCGGTCGAGGACTCCATGGAGAGCATCATGGAGCTTGCGCGGAGTGAGGCCATGCTGTTTAAGTACGGCAGTGGCAGCGGCACGGATCTCTCCACGCTCCGTTCGAGCCGCGAGCGCCTCAGCGGCGGCGGTAAGCCGAGCGGCCCGCTGTCGTTCCTCAAAGTCTACGATGCCATTGCCAGCGTGGTGAAGTCGGGCGGCAAGACGCGCCGAGCGGCCAAGATGAACTCGTTGAAAGTCTGGCACCCGGATATCAAGGAGTTCATTCAGGCCAAGATGCTGGAAGAAAAAAAGGCCTGGGCCCTCATCGAGCAGGGCTATTCTGGTAGCTTCAACGGCGAAGCGTATGCTTCCGTGGCGTTCCAGAACGAGAACCTCAGTGTTCGAGTGACAGACGAGTTCATGCGCGCCGTCGAGGAAGACCGTGAGTGGACGACGCATTTCGTGACCGATCCGTCCAAGCCGGGCCCGACCTATCGCGCCCAGGATCTCATGCGGTGGATCGCCGAGGGTGCGTGGGTGTGCGGCGACCCAGGACTGCAGTACGAAGACACGATTCAACGTTGGCACACTTGCAAGGCGGATGGCCCCATCAACGCCAGCAACCCTTGCAGTGAGTACATGTTCCTCGACGACAGCGCCTGCAACCTCGCCTCGATCAACTTGATGAAATTCTTGACCGAGGATGGTCGGTTCGACGTGCTGCGGTTCCGCGCCGCCGTGCGCACGTTCATCACCGCGCAGGAAATCATTGTGGACCGCGCCAGTTATCCGACGGAGAAAATTGCGAGAAACAGCCATCGGTACCGTCCGTTGGGTTTGGGCTATGCGAACCTTGGCGCGTTGCTGATGGCGATGGGGTTGCCGTACGACAGCGACGAGGGGCGCGCCTATGCGGCGTGCGTGACCGCGATCCTGCACGGCCATGCCTATGCCCATTCGGCGCAATTGGCGGCGACGCTGGGCCCGTTCGAGGCGTTCGAGCGCAACCGCGAGTGCATGCTCGAGGTGATCGAAATGCACCGGCGCGCCGCGGAGCAGCTGCCCGCGATGGCGCCCGACGATTTGCGCACCGCGGCGCAAGAGGACTGCAACTTGGCCAAGGAGTTCGGGCAGCTGTATGGCTTCCGCAACGCGCAGGTGACCGTCCTCGCGCCCACGGGCACGATCGGGTTCATGATGGACTGCGACACGACCGGCGTAGAACCCGACATCGCGCTGGTGAAGTACAAGACGTTGGCGGGCGGAGGGTTGTTGAAGATCGTCAACCGGACCGTGCCGATTGCACTGCGGCGGTTGGGCTACGACGAGCCGGCCATCTCGAGGATCGTCACGTACATTGACGCGCACGACACGATCGAAGGCGCGCCGGACCTCAAGCCCGAGCACCTGCCCGTATTCGATTGCGCCTTTCCACCGCGGAATGGGCAGCGCTGCATTCACTACATGGCGCACTTGAAGATGATGGCGGCGGTGCAGCCTTTCCTCTCCGGCGCGATTTCCAAGACCGTCAACATGCCCAACTCGGCAACCGTGGAGGACATCATCCAGGTCTACATGGCGGGTTGGAAGCTCGGCTTGAAAGCCGTGGCGATTTACCGGGACGGCAGCAAGCGCACGCAGCCGGTGAGCACCGGCAAACAGCAGAGCCAGGACGGCACGCGTACGGCGCAAGTCCCAGCCACCACCGCCGGACTCGGCGGCAATGGATCTAGAGCTCGTCCACTTCGGCGGCGCATGCCGGCGACGCGGCGTTCGATCACGCACAAGTTCGACATCGCCGGCCACGAAGGGTATTTCACTGTTGGGCTCTACGACGACGGGACGCCGGGCGAGCTGTTCATCACCATGGCCAAGGAAGGCAGTACGATCGGAGGCCTGATGGACTGTTTCGGCACGGCCATCTCGCTATGCTTGCAGTACGGCGTGCCGCTGAAAGCGCTCGTGGACAAGTTCGCTCACACGCGGTTCGAGCCCAGTGGCTTCACAAAGAACCCGGACATTCCCATCGCCAAATCTATTCCGGACTACATCTTCCGGTGGTTGGCGCTCGCGTTCCTCGAAAAGAAAAACCCCGCCGAAGGCTCCGGCGATAGCGGCGCCAAGGGGACCAAAGAGCCGGAAGTGCCGACGGCGACCGCTGCACCAGCGTCGGCAGCGCCGCGTCGAGAGGCGTCCTCCATCGACCGTGTGGACGCGCAGTTCCAGCACTTCATGGAAGACGCGCCGGTGTGTGATCAGTGCGGCGCGATCACGGTTCGGAATGGTGCCTGCTACCGCTGCTACAACTGCGGAAATTCCATGGGCTGTTCTTGATGTGCGGACGGACTCGCCGCGGGGCCGATGCCACGTCGGCTCCCAGAGCGCCTCGCGCAGCGTGAGTTGGGGGTGGCGGACGGAGGAGGGTAGCCGCCGGGTCACCCACAAGGACGCCCGCGAGCGGCTGGGCAGAAATGTTGTGTGCGGTGGAGCCGCGTTCCTCCGGTGTGCGGCTGGCCGTACGGCTGATTGCGTTGGCGCAAGTTCAGACCGCGCGAGCCCCACTATCGCTCTAGGGCTAGTTACGCCCGTGGGCTTGCGCTGTCCGTGGTTGTGAACTTCAGCACGGCGAACGGGCGCCGGGGTCAGACGGCAAGGCAATCCATGGACGTGACCCAGACCGCAGGTGAATGAATCTGCCATGCCGTGCCACCCAGACAGCTGGGATGGGATGTTCGCGTTGGGCCGCGGACAGCCGCCGCGTGTTCCAGCGATCGCACTGTGACTTCAGCACAGGCCTGGCAAGCGTCGGGCAGGTCGGATGCGGCTTCCTCGAGGGTACTCCACGAACCCGTGCCTGGGCCTAGCCGCTTCTGCAGTCGCGTGGTGTGGTGCAGGCCGAGACAAAGCACTCGCCGTTTCCATCGAAAAGCGTGCAAGCCCTCACCGGCTCGATTCCGTACGTACCTCTGCGGCGCCCCGGCGAGTTTGCGGTCTTCGCTTATTTCGGGCTTGCTGGAGCCGGTGCGGTCGGCGTGGCCGGAGCCGATGGAGTCGGAGCGGGCGTAGGAGCCGGTGCGGCGTTTTCTGGGGTCGAAGGCAGTGAAACTGGCACGGTCACCGGCTGAGACGGTACCGCAGGAGCTGGCACGGTGCCGGGCATGGGGGCTGGTGACTCGGGCCGAACCGGTTGCGTAGCGGCCGGCTTCGGAGCTGCACCGCCCACACGAGTTCCGGTCGAAAGCCTCTGCGCACGTCCCGCAAACAACATCGCCAGCAAAACGGTGTTGGCCAGGAACAGCGACATCAGCCACACCGTGGCCCGGGTCAAAACGTTCCCCGCTCGAGAGCCCAGGAAGGTTTCCCCGAACTGCTGTCCGAACGCTAGGCCCATCCCGACCTCGCGGGACTTTTGGAGCAGGATCACTGCGATCAGCAAAAAGCTGAGCAGTGCCTCGACCACGACTAGTAGACCACGTAGAATTTCCATGCGCGCTCTCCTGATTACTCTACAGCGCAGCGCGGACGATCGCCGCGAACGAATCGGCCTTCAGTGACGCGCCCCCAATTAGCCCGCCGTCCACATCGGGCTGGCTGAACAGCTCGTGGGCATTGTCCGGTTTCACGCTGCCGCCATATTGAATTCGCACGCGCTCAGCGGCGTCCCCGCCCAGTTCCCGCAAGATCTTGCGGATCCACGCGTGCACTTCCTGGGCTTGTTCTGCGGTGGCATTGCGGCCGGTTCCGATGGCCCACACGGGTTCATAGGCTACGACCACCCGATCCCACTCGCCGGCGCGCACCTGGCTCAAGCCGATGCGGACCTGGCGTTCGACCACTGAACAGGTCGTGCCGGCCTCACGTTCGGCCAGCGTCTCGCCCACGCACACAATGGTCTTTAGACCCGCGTCCAACGCGCCCCGGACCCTACGGGCGACGGTCTCGTCGGTTTCCCCGAAATATTGTCGGCGCTCGCTGTGGCCGATGATCACGTACGAACAGCCTTCCTCCAGCAGCATCGGCGCGGAAACTTCGCCCGTGAACGCGCCCTGCTTTTCCCAGTGGCAGTTCTGGGCGCCGAGTTGGAGTCGACTGCCTGCGATGACCTCGCGCACCGCCCGCAAGCTGGTGAATGGCGGGCACAGCACGCATTCGACCTGATCCATGTCTCCGAGCTCTCGTTTGATCTCCGCAGCCAGCTCGGCGGCTTCGCGGGACGTTTTGTGCATCTTCCAATTTCCGGCCACAATCGGTTTGCGCATCGTCAGACCTCGCATCACAAAGCTGACATTTATACCTGCTAGTCACCCTGACCGCAAACCATGCGGGCGATCGCCCGCCCTGTGGACTTCGGCCTCTCACCCGGCGTGAATCCGTCGGCCCGGCGCAAGAATGTGGTCCTCTTCGGGACGTATCGATTTCGCAACTTGGTTTGGGCTTGGCCGCGACTCTCGAACTTTGGGCGTATGGTTCCCGGGCCAGCTGGGAGCACAGCGGCGGGAATGGCTCGTTCGGTGTCGATGAGACTAGGGGTGGCGTTGGGCCGAGGGCCAGTGGCCTCGGTTGAGCCACACTTCTAACCGACTCGGTTCGTGGGAGCGCAAACGGATGATGTCCGGCCATCCGTCGCCGTTCACGTCGGCCACCTGACCATTGTAGATACCTTCTTCCGTCAGTAGAACTTCCTGCCACTGTTGGTAGCCCGGCCGGCCGAAAAAGATGGACACGGGAAATCGCTTCTCGCCTAGGTTCCGCGCCCGACCGGGATTCGTTCCCACCATGACGTCCAGGTACCCATCGCGATCGAAATCGGCCACCTGCAGCGTATGCACGGCGGTTCGGTTGGACACGATCACATGTTCGATCCAAGTCGCCAGCTGCGGGGAATTGGCACGGTACCAGCTCACAGGGTAGCCTGCGCGTTCGGAGTGCGACAGGATCACTTCGGCGCGACCGTCACGGTCGAGGTCACGGCAGAGTACTTTTGTGGCGTTGCGCGACCAGTCGCCGGTTTGGTTGTGCCACTTTGCGTCGATGCGGCCAAGGGCCCAGGCATCGGTCAAGGAAGTGCCGGGACATCTCACCCAATATCCGTTGGCGGCCACGTCCGGAAATCCGTCACCATCCAGATCGCCCACATCCATGCCTTCGTGCAAGTTCGGGATGGTCATCGTGTGCACCGCCTGCCACCGTTGCGTGTCCACTTGCCGCCAGACGAGGAGTTTTTCCCCGCGGTACGTGATGGCCACCAAGTCCACGCGGCCATCCCGGTCGAAGTCGGCGAATCGAACGTCCTTCGTGAATGCCGGGGCGCGTCCGATGTAGTAGGCTCTCCAGGGAGCTGTCGCGGGGTCAGCGGCAGGTCGGGGGTTTTCGTACCAAAACAGCTCGGTGGGCGCGTCGGCTTGTTTCCACTCGCCGGGATGTGACAGCCCCACCACGTCCACATCCCCATCGCCATCCACGTCGGCCGCGTCGAGGGACCCGGCGGCGAAGGGCTGTCCGTTGGGCGTGACGAGCGCGATGACATGGCGCACCCAGGAGCGTCCGCCCTCCCGGGCTTCGTACCAACCCAGGGCTCCCCCGTGGCCGTTATTGTCCTGGAACAGCAGGTCCAGAAGCCCGTCGCCGTTGACGTCGCCCACGGCGCGCGCCCACATCAGGACCGCGTTCATTTCGATCGTGTGCACATCGAACCACGGTTCGGCTGCGCCCAGAGAATCAACGAACAGAACCAGCGAAATACCGACAAGCCAGATCGTTCGCATATTCCACCTCCTCGCCTTCGCCGCACCATGGCCGAGTAGCCACGGTCGAGGGGCGGCACAATCGTAATGGGCGCGGAACACTCGGACAACGCCGCGCGGGGCGGGCAAGTTCCGGCGGGAGTGCGTTGGGTAGACCATTTGCAATCCCAGGCAGCGGCGCGTGCGGCCATCTGCGACCCACCTGCCGGCGTGAAGAGGCCGTCGCTTCGCAGTGCATCACCTGCCGCTCACTTGCCACCGGAGGGCGGGCCATCCAATCCTTGGACGACCAGGGCACGAACTCGTCCAAGCCTTGGACGAAATGTTCAGCGGCATGGCCCGACTGCTTTCGTGGGAGGCGTGCGGTGCGCGTCGGATGGGTTACCCGCGAGAATCCGGCCTGGTCTTCGGACGCGAATGGCGACGGTTCGGCGGGGAGGTCACGAGGCCCTGGCGCGGCCAGCGGACCCCAGCTTAGGCGTTGCGCACGGGATCCTCGTGAGGACGAATTCGCCGTAGTACCACCCACAGCGGCAGCCCGAGCAACGCGAGGATCAGCGAGGCCGCCGCGGTGGAGGGCCGGTAGCGCACGGCGCTCCATGCGAGCCATGCGCATGCCATTGTGAAGGCGGCCCAAGTGATGGGATAGCCCCACATGCGCACCGGCGGGGCCTCGGAAGTTTGGCGCCGCAGGATGGGCAACGCGAGCGTGGTGGCCAGGTAGAACAAGTAGACCGGCGCGGCGGTGTACAGCACGGTGTGCACAAACGACCCCAGCACTAGGACCAGCGCGATGGCCAGCGCGCCTTGCACCAGGAGGGCGCGGACGGGGCTGCCCGTGCATGGGTTCCACTCGCCGAGCGCACGGAACCATGGATGATCACGGCCGACAGCGGCAGGGATGCGCGCGCCGGAGAAAATCAGCCCGTGGACTGCCCCCAGCGCCGATACTGCGATCAACGCGGCCACCCAGCGGTCCGCTCCGGGCAACGCGCCCGCCAGCGACTCCGCGGCGGGTGCCCGTGAAGTTCCTAGTCCGACGATGCCACCCAATGCGTGGACCATCGCGAGGTTCGCCAGCAGGTAGAGCAGCGTGACGCTGCCCAGACCTGCGGCGAGTGCGCGCACGATGTTGCGGCTTGGATCGCGGATTTCGCCGGCCACGTAGGCGATTTCGTTCCAGCCGCCGTATGTGAACAGGACCAAAATCAACGCGACAGAGGCCGGGAACGGCTCCATGGGCCCATCGCGCGGCTCGCCTCGAACCCACGAGGCCAAGACGATGAGGGTGGCCAACCCGAGCACTTTGACTGCGGTGAGGAAGTTTTGCGTTCGTGTGCCGAAGCGCACTCCCGCGACGTGGATCAGCGTGAGCAGGGCAATGACGCCTGCCGCCAATGCGGAGTCCGAAACCACCGGTTCGGCGTGGCTTCCGCCGCAGACGACCCGCGCATAGGTCGCAAACGCGAATGCCATGGCGGCGATGTCACCAGGGCGGATGACTACCGTTTGGAGCCAACCGAACAAGAAACCGGCCCATGGACCATACGCACGGCTGAGGTACACATAATCGCCACCCGTGCGCGGAAATGATGTGGCCAGCTCCGCATAAACCATGGCCCCACACCACGAAAGCGCGCCGCCAAGCGCCCACAGCAGCAGCAATCGGGGCACCGAAGCCGCCCCTCGAGCTACGTCGGGACTAACTTGGTAAATGCCCGCGCCAATGATGACCCCGACAATTAACCCGGCTGCGTCCAGCCAGGATAGGGCTCGGGGCGGTTCTGTCGGCTGCATCTCAGCGTTTCTTGAGCGTGATGCCGATGCCCGAACCGGTCATGTTGATGAAGATCGTCTCTAAGGCCGGGTTGGTCGTGATGGCCGTGACGTAGCGCGGATCGGCCATGCGTTCGGTCATGTTGTGGGCGACAATCAACCCACCGGGCCGCACCAGCGGGAGCAGCTTTTGCAAGTAGTCGATGTAGCCTTCTTTGTCCGCGTCGAGAAAAACCATATCCACTGGCTCCTTGAGTTGGGTGATCGTCTGGTGCGCATCGCCCTCGACCAACGTAACGATGTTGCTGACGCCCGCGCGAGCGAAGTTTTCCCTCGCACGCGCGGCGCGGCCTGGATCAATCTCATAGGTGGTCAATCGTCCGCCCGTTCGCACGAGCGCGAGGGTCATCCACAGCGCGGAGTAACCCACCGAGGTGCCCACTTCCACCACGTGTTTGGCGCCGATACTTTCTGCCAACACGCGCAGAATGCGGCCGTCCTCCGGTGGCACGCTCATGCTACCGCGCCGTTGATTGCGAAACACGTCGTCCAAGACGGCCAGGATTCGCTCCTCGGTTGGGTTGTCCGGCAACGTTTGCGCTTCGAAGGTCACGCGCGGCCGAGGTTGCGGTGGAGCGCCCGTAGTCTGAGCCTCGGAACGCAGGGACGTCGCAAAGGCCAAGGTCAAGGCCAGTTGGACTGGAACGATAGCCCGATGGTTCATGACACTCTCCTTGTCACTGGACACCTACAGTCTAGCGCGGCGGCGGAACGACTCCAAGCTGTTCGGCGAGCCGATCACACAGGCCGATACCTGGTCCGGATTTTGTCGCGCACCGGTTTGTTCGGTGGGTTCCGGTCGAGTGGCTTATGCACGGGCGCGTTGGCTGGCAAAGTCACGGTGCAGCGGTGTGCGGCGCGGCGCCGGCCGGTGGGCTGTTGGAGGGCGTCCACTCTACAAACTTGGTCGCCAGCGTTCGGGCATCCTCGTCGCGGAGCTTGGGAAACAGCCGTTGGAGCAAGTCCGGCGTCACCCCAGCGGAGAGTGAGCCGCCGGTTGCGGCGCGCAGCTGCCGCACGAGGGTATCCGCCTCTGGATACGCGTCGTACCGGCTTTGGACCAGGCGGTATGCGGCGCGGTACTTCGCGTGGGCGAACCACGTCTCCGGATCCAGATGAATACCCTTGGCGGCAGCGACGTAGCGAAGCGAAAAATGCGACGCCAAGCCTTCTTCGAACACCGTGGCGGTGTCGGGACGTCCCGAGGGCGCCAGAAGGTGAATGACCTCATGCGCCAGTTGGAACAGCGCTTGGACTTCGTTCGACGCTGCAGAGCGTGTCAGTTGGACGATCACATCGCGGCGCCCATTGAACGAACCTGGGTACCACACTTGGGGCGGGCCGGCGCCGGAGAACTCGACTCCGAGGATGGTCCAGGAGCGGTCGCGTTCACCGTATAGCGATTCGGCCATCCGGAGCGCATCGCCCAAGCGTGACGTGAGCGTCCAAGTGTATCCGTTCTCTTGCGGCAACGGGCGCGCGAGCAATTCGCACGTGATCGGGTCGGCGCAGGCCAACGCCGCGCCCCAACACGGGAG
Source organism: uncultured bacterium (assembly GCA_900661335.1). Lineage (GTDB taxonomy): Bacteria > Verrucomicrobiota > Kiritimatiellia > PWTM01 > PWTM01 > CAACVY01. Next base: position 13,384 of record CAACVY010000021.1, read on the forward strand.
GGTCAACCACCAACGTTTGGTTCGCATGAGGTCCGGGTTCGATCCAAGCAACAAACTACGCGCGAGCCCCCCCACACCGACAAGACGGATGTGGCACGGAATCGTTCGGTTAGCGGAATGGCGACAGAACCTCCGTTCAAAACCAGGAAAATCGCCAACGGCGAACCGTGGGGGTGTGCCAAGCTCGCAACGTCCGGCCATATCGGGTTTCGAGACACTGCGGTCCCAAGTGCGCACGAATTTCACCGTCCATTTTTCCATCAGGGTCGGGCGGGTGGTTCGCCGACAAGTTGAACAATATCGGGAGGGTTGGTACGTTAGTCGGGCGTGGTTAGGGAGCGCTCGCTCATGGCTTTTGAAGGCGAATTCGGATGCACGAACGACGCGCTTAGAACCGTTCGGATTTCCTTCTTTGGGGGATTCGCACCGCGGTGCGCCCAGCACTTCCTGCTGCGTTGTTGGGTCGCGCTCAGTTGGGTGCGGTCCACGTTGGCCGTGGACGTGTGCGACACCTCGTTGCAGCTGGAGTCGCGGTGGTTTCGTCTTCGCGTTCAACCTCACGCGGCGGCGGTGGCGGAGTGGCGAGTGGATTCTCTGGGCGGTGGTCGGCTCGGACCGAACACGATCCTTGGTTCCGATTCATCGACTTCCCAAGCGACGGCGGTTCGCTGGTGCGTTCCGGTGCAGGGGCAGCTGGAGTGCCGCACGGCCGAGGGGGTGGCATGGCGAGTCCAGGCGGTGGACGAGCACACCTTGGAATTTTGTGCGGCCGAACGCGCACCTGCGTTCGAGTGGGTGTTCGACATGGCGACCAACCACGCGACGGTCCTAGGGTGGATGGATCCCGGGCAGCGCCGCGTGCGGTTGCCGTGTGTCATGCACTGGCCAGATCTCGGCAGCGCTCGGTTGACGTGTTCCCATGACGACATCCGACTGGACTACGACGCCAGCCGTCGGGCTCGACCTCGCTACGTGCGAGTTCGCTTTCCTCCGGCTCCTCCCGGAGCAAGCGCGGTCGTCTACCGCCTGGAAGTCACGTGCCTCCACCCCACGTGGGTGTCGGCGGCGGACGGTCCATTGTACGACGGCGTGCGGCGATCGTTTTTGAACATTTTTCAGGTCAATCCCCGATTCCAGATGCTGGCGAACAATTCCGCGAGCGATCCGGTGACGTTCATCTTGTACCAGTACGCCGACATGGCTGCCGAGCTGCCCCCGCTGGTGGAAGGGCTCACGGCGATGGATTTGATCCGAATGACGCTCGACCAGTATGCACGGGGTCGCCGCGGCTACGGCCAGGTCGGATACGGACCCGTGGACGGAGACGAAGAAATCGCCCCGTGGGCCACCCCATGGACCACGACCGACAGCTATCCATCGCTGGTGATCGCGGCGGCTCGCTACGTGGAGTCCACGGGGGACCTCGCTTGGCTGAAAGAGCGCTGGCCCACGATTTTCTCCTGGGCTCGGGAGATGGTGGCGCGCGATGAAGACCAGGATGGTCTCATCGAGTACCCTGCGACCGGCAACTATGGGGATCGTCCACGTCGCGATAAGCGCCCCAGCAACTGGTGGGATACGATCAACTTTGGGCATGAGGATGCCTATTCCAACGCGTTGATCTATCGAGCCGCTCGAGCGTTTGCTCGGCTCGCGCAGCGCCTCGGACATCGCGACGTAGCCGCGGAGTTCGATGCGCATGCGGATCGCCTCCATGCTGCTTATGTGCCCGGATTCCTTAACCCAGAGACCGGCATCCTCGCCGGCTGGCGCAGTGCCGATGGTCAGCTTCACGACTATTGGTTCACGTTCGTCAATGGAGCGGCGATTTCGTACGATCTGGTGCCCGAGCCGCTGGCCCATCAGATTCTCGACCGGTTCATGGCCAAATTCCACGAAGTCGGCTACACCAACTTTGCCCTGGGCTTGCCTGGGAACTTGGTCCCGATTCGCAAAGGCGACTACGTGCACCACAACACGCCCCCCGAGCGCTTCGGCGAACCGCAGCTGGAAGACGGGTCGGACGGCTTTCAGTTCTACGAAAATGGCGGCGCCACGGCCTGTTTTGCGTATTTCTTCATCCACGCGCTCTACCGGCTGGGCCGGGTCGAGGAAGCGCGACGGATCCTTCATCCGATGCTCCAGTCCTTTGCTCGCGGTGACTTTCAGGGGTTCGATGAGTCGGGACGGTCGCGTGACTGGAAAAACTGGCGCGGTGGCGGCCACGGCTATGAGGGATTTCTCGCCGATAGTTACTACACGCTGCTGGCCGCGAAGGACGACCTCGAAGTCGGCCGTGGCAGTTCGGTAAAAACGTCTACGCACCGAACCGGAGGTGCGCGATGAACATGTGGTCGTGGGTGCCAGTCTTCGAACGGCAGAACCGTCGGGCCTGGGGGCTCGGCGCCCTCACGTGTGCAACCCTCGTCTGCCAGGTCGCCGCGGCGGACAAACTGGAGCAAGGATTCCGCCAGCCGCCACCCGAGGCACGCCCGTTGACCTGGTGGCACTGGCTGGATGGCAACATCACGCGGCAAGGGATCACGCGAGACCTCGAGGCGATGGCTCGCATCGGTCTCGGGGGCGCTTACATGTTCAATGCCGGACGTGGCGCTGGGACATGGCCTGAAGGCTCCGTGCAGTTTCTCCAGCCGGAGTGGATGGAAATGATCGTGCACACGCTGAACGAAGCGGAACGCCTTGGGCTGGTGTTCGGTGTGCATAACTGCGACGGCTTCTCGATGGCTGGCGGGCCGTGGATCACTCCGGAAATGTCCATGAAGATTCTGACCTGGTCCTCTCAGGACGTGGAAGGGCCCATCGCCTGCGACCTTCAGTTGCCCACCCCGCCGACGCGGGAGAATTTTTACCGTGACATCGCGACGATTGCATTTCCGCTGCCGACGGGCGGGCGTCTTGAAGCCGCAACGATCAGCGGATCGCTTCCGCAAGGGCAGCTGGCGGCACTGCGCGATGGGAACGCAGACACGCGCGTGGCTTTTCCTCCCACTCGCACCGGCCACGGCCATGTCATCACTTGGAAATTCTCCGACCCAGTGGTCGTGCGTAGCGTGGAAGCGGAGAACGCTGAGCCGGAGGTATGGGAAGGTGACGTGCCAATGTGGTTGGAGGTGTCCGACGACGGCGGGCAGTTTCGGCCTGTCGGTGCTTTCACAGTAAACTGGAACTTTAAGGAAGAGACGCGCCGCGTCACGGCGGCAGTCCCGGCGACGACGGGCCGAGTGTTCCGTGTGGTATTCACCAACCACGAATGGGCAATTCGCATTGGCGAGTTGTGGCTGAGCGACGCCGCCAAGGTCCACTTTGCCGAAGCCAAGGCCGCCCGGTTGCGCGTGCGTGGGCATGGCGCGGAATCGCGGCACTACGATGCCTATCCGGGACCTTCTTCAGAGGAACTGTTGCCAGCCGCGGCCGTGGTGCCCGGCGATCAGGTCGTGGACCTCCGCGCGCACATGGATGCGTCGGGCCGACTGCGCTGGGAGGTTCCGTCGGGCCGCTGGCGCGTGCTTCGAATCGGCTACACCAGCAACGGACGCCGTAACCATCCTGCGACGCCGGAGGGCACTGGGTTGGAGTGCGACAAGTTCGATGCGCGCGCCGTGCGGTTTCATCTCGAGCAGTACGTGGGCCGGTTGGCGCGGCTCGCCGGCCCCGAGCGCGTCGGACGCGTATTCACGGCGATGGAGCTCGATAGCTGGGAGTGTGGGATCCAGAACTGGACCGACGGCTTCGAGCGCCGGTTCGAACAACGCCTGGGCTATGCGCTGCATCGGTTCTGGCCCACATTGCTGGAAGGATGGATCGTGGACGACCGCGACACGTCCGAGCGGATGCTTTGGGATTGGCGCCGCTTCTTGGCAGACCAACTGGCTGAGAACTTTTTTGGCGCGGCGGCGGCGTTCGCTCGCGAGCACGGGCTGACCTACGTGGGGGAGTCCACGGGTCGTCAGCAGTACCTGTACGACGTGGCCTGGCAACGCATTCCCACTGTCCCCATGGGCGAGTTCTGGTTGGGCAGGGGGCCGGGCGTGGAGGTGCGAGTGGATTGCAAGGTGGCCTCGTCCATCGCGCACATCCATGGGCAGCCGGTCGCGGCGGCGGAGTCGTACACTGCCAACCCCAGGGACGATCGCTGGGACCAACACCCGTTCACCCTAAAGCCGTTGGGCGACCGCGCCTTTTGCGCTGGCGTCAACCAGTTCGTGTTTCACACGTTTGCCCATCAGCCGTGGGACGTCGTCGGGCCCGGGTTCACGTTCTACCGATGGGGACTGAACTTCAACCGGCACAACACGTGGTGGGAACCGGGGCGCGCATGGATCGAGTACATCAGCCGGTGCCAGTTTCTTCTACGCCAAGGCCGATCCGTTGCGGACGTGCTCGCCTTCGTCGGAGAGGACATTCCCAACCGCATCGGCTGGCGACAAGACCTGCGGCCCCCGTTGTCCATGGGATACGATTTCGACGGAGCTGATGCCGAAGCCATTCGTGCTGCGCGCGTGGAAGATGGGCAGATCGTGTTGCCCAGTGGAACTCGGTACCGCGTGTTGCTACTCCCCGACCGGCCCACGATGCGCGCGGAAATGGCGCGCAAGGTCCGTAGGCTGATCGAGGAGGGCGCGACCGTGCTGGCCCCGCAGGTACCAGTCCGATCGCCTTCGCTGCGTGAACGCCCCGAGGGCGATTTGGCCGTCCGCACAGCGTTGGCCGAAGCCCGCGGCGCGGGCGAATACCAGATTGGCCGCGGCCGCTTGTTCGTGGGAGTTCGTTTCGAGGATGTCTGGAAGACCCTTGGCGTGCCACCAGATGTGGAGGCGGACTTCGGTTCGCTGTATCTGGGGTGGATTCACCGGCGAATCGAGAATCCCAGAACTGACATCTACTTCGTGGCCAACCACGCGCCGACGTCGGTGCATGCGCGCGTGGTGTTCCGCAACGCGCTCGGCGCGCCAGAACTTTGGGATCCCGTTACCGGCACGGTGGAACCGGTGGGCGTCTTCCGGCGTACAGCGGATGGCCGTTGCGAGCTGACGTTACAGTTGGCGCCGCACGGTTCGATCTTCGTGGTGTTCCGCGGGGCCCCCGATTCGCCCCGGGTGGTGACCTGTCGCGCTCTGCGGGCCGACGGCGCCCCGGCCGCCGAGCCTCCGCCGGTCGTGCGTACAGCGAATGGGCAACTGCGGGTGTTGCTCGACCGCGACTCCGTCGCCGAAGCGTCCATGCCCGATGGTCGAACCATTCGCGTTCAGCCCGGTGCGATGCCCGCCTCGCAATCGTTGACGGGCCCTTGGCGAGTGCGGTTTCCGCCGAACCGAGGCGCGCCGGAGGAAGTCGCCTTTGAGCGCTGCCTGGATTGGACCCAACATGAGAATCCGGGCATTCGCTACTTTTCGGGTACTGCGACCTACCAGATTGAGTTCGACCTCCCTGAGCTAGGCGATCGAACGTCCTTGGAATGGTGGTTGGACTTGGGCGAGGTCAGAGAGATCGCGGAGGTTATCGTCAACGACCGACCGGTGGCCATCTTGTGGTGTCCGCCATTTCGTTGTCGAGTGGACCCGTACCTGCACGTCGGTCGTAACCGACTCACCGTTCGGGTGACGAATCTGTGGGTGAACCGCTTGATCGGCGACGCCACGCTGCCGGACGATGTGGAGTGGGGAGGACAGGGCACGGAACGGTTTCCCGTTCGTTGGCCGGAGTGGCTTGTGTCGGGCGCGCCGCGGCCCTCGGGCCGAATTGCGTTTGCGACCCGCGGCAGTGTTTTCGCCGCCACGGATCCGCTCGTGCCGTCCGGGTTGCTTGGCCCGGTGGTTCTGCAGCCGCGGAGGTGGGTAGAACTGCGTTGAGACGGTGACCGTTGTGTGTGGAGGTGTTGCCATGAATCGAATCGTTCGGAGTATGTGGGCCGTTGTCTCGCTGGTAGGCGCGGCGATCGGTATGAGCGCCACTGCGGCGCCAGCGCCCTGTCCCAATGTGGTGTTTATTTTGGCCGACGACCTCGGGTTTTCCGACCTGGGCTGTTACGGTGGCGAGATTGCCACCCCGAACCTGGACGCCCTCGCGCGCGATGGCCTGCGATTCACGCAGTGCTACAACTCGGCGCGCTGCTGGCCGTCGCGTGCCGCGCTGATGACTGGGTACTATCCGCAGCAGGTCCGACGGGACAATCTGCCCGGCCTGGAGGGGGGCGCCAGACCGAGGGACCGGCGGCCGGTCTGGGCGCCTTTGCTGCCGGCACTGCTCCGCCCCGCAGGCTACCGTTCGTATCACTCCGGCAAATGGCACATTGACAGCGACCCGATCGCGTGTGGGTTCGACCGCGCGTACCTCCTCGAGGACGGCAACCGCCATCTTCGGCCCAGGAACCATTCGCTGGACGGCCGCCCGCTTCCACCTGTGCAGGAGTCGAGCAATGTGTGCGACTCGGCCCTCGTCGCTTCCTACACTGTGGAATTTTTGAAGGAACATGCCCGAGAGTATGCCCAGCGGCCCTTTTTCGCCTACGTGTGCTTTTTGGTGCCGCACTTTCCCCTCCAGGCCCGGCCGGGAGACATCGAACTGTACCGCCATCGGTACACCAACGGCTGGAATGCCCTGCAAGCCGAGCGCGGACGCCGCGTGCGTGAACTCGGCCTTGTGCAGCACGACCCGCCGCCCATGGAGGAACACGTGGGCCCGCCCTATCATTTCCCCGATGCCCTCGAACGCCTGGGCCCCGGAGAGACCAACCGACCCGTGCCGTGGGAACGCCTCACGCCGCAGCAGCGCGAGTTCCAGGCCGCCAAAATGGCCATCCACGCCGCCATGGTGCACCGGATGGACCTAGAAATCGGACGGATTTTAGACCAATTGCGTGCGATGAATGCGTGGAGCAACACCTTGATTTTCTTTGCATCCGACAACGGCGCGAGCGCGGAGATCATGGTCCGAGGCGATGGCCACGATCCCGCGGCCCCGATGGGTTCGGCGAACTCCTATGTGTGCCTGGGGCCGGGGTTTTCCAGCGCCTGCAACACGCCGTTTCGGCGGCACAAGAGTTGGGTCCACGAAGGCGGCATCGCCACGCCGCTGATCGTGCACTGGCCCGCGGGAATTCCGCCCTCGGCTCGGGGCTCCCTTCGACATGCGGTTACGCATTTTATTGACTTCGTTCCGACGGTGCTTGAACTGGCCGGCGTCGAGCGGCCTGCTTCGATTCAAGGCGTGCCGGTGCCACCGCTACCCGGTCAAAGCTGGGTGCCTCTGATCACCGGCGAAGACCGCGCCTGGCACCGCGTGCTGTGGTGGTACCACGAAGGCAATCGGGCGGTGCGCGTGGGCGATTGGAAACTCGTCGCCGGCCACGACAGCCCCAAGCCGAGCGATCCCATGCCGGGCTCGTGGGAACTCTACGACCTCTCTCGCGATCGAGGCGAGACGCGCAACCTCGCGTCGGAAATGCCCGAACGAGCCCGCGAATTGGCCGCGCTGTGGGAACGGATGGCCGAAGAAATCCGAGCGCTCGCCAACCGTGACGCGCAGCCCGCCGCCACCCAAGGCAGAGAAGGCGCTCGTGCGAGGCAATAGCCCCGCTCCAAGCCCGAAGTTCAACCACCCGCGGCCCCTGACCCTGATTTTAGGGGTGAACGGTTCGGGGGGTGAAAAGTGCTTCACTGTACTTGAATCCTGCAAAACGAAATAGGAAGTGAGGCACAGAAAGGACGGTGCGCGGACGGCTCGGGTCGGGCACGTTCAGATCACGTTGGCCATCTAACCTTGCTGGCAAGGGAGCACACGTGCGTGAGCAAGTTATTGGAGCTTCGGCTGTTCGCGCCACGGTAGTTCCGGCGCTCGGCCGCCCAAATTGTGTTTCTAACGCCGCTGTGTATGGCATGGAAGCGTGCGGCCAAATTACCTGGTGGACGCGCCGGAATGCGTCTCTCCAGGATCTGCCGTCGAAACCCCGAAAATCCGCCATTCCAGATTTCTCATAACTCGTTCACACCCAATAGGTTAGGCCTCACCCGGAGAAGTGTCTGGCACCAAGGCCTACCCGGAGAAGTGTCTGGCACCAAGGCCTCCCAAGGGTCTTCTCCGCTTTCGACTAAGGGCCCCTGCCTCCCAAGCATTATCGGGGCATGTTGCCAGGTCTTGTGCGGTTCCCCTCTGCGCCGCTAATCGATACGCACACGCTCCGTCAATCCGAGGTCATCCAGAATCTGCTTGAGGTCCTTTTGAAAGCTCTCGGCGAGCTCGAAGTTCACAGTGACCAAGAACTCAATACCGATCTTCAGTTTCGAACCGCTTCGTAACTTCGGCAGGAGTTTCGTTCCTAGACGATTCCAAACTTCCGGAGGCACATCGCCGCAGATTCGGAACGTTTTCGTGGCAGGGGCGGGCACTGGTTCCGGCCCGGGTTTCGGTTCCGGGCCAGGGACTGGTTTCGGCCCAGGTGAGGGTTGGGGTGTTGGCTCACCATCTGGGGGCGGCGTCGGTGGGTTTTTCAACGCCTGGGCTTTGCTCTTCATGAGCAGGAAGACGTCCGCCTCAAAGGTGACCTCGGCTGGGTCAATGGACTGCTCAAACAGAACGCGTTCATAGCTGCCGTCCGGCTTTAGCCCGTACGCAAGCGCGAACTCGCCCTTGGACACCCACTCGACGATCTTGCTTCGTAAGGTCGTTACGGGGTCCAGAAGCCTTGTGAGAGACCCATTCAAAAAGCTTTGCCGCAAACTGGCCAGCGGCCAAGCGCCAGTTACCTTAAACGCCGGCGGCCAGTTACGCTCGATGTATCCAGCGCCGACCGAATCGTTCAACAAACCCTGAGACTTGAGCGCGGCGATGACGCGCCCGCAGAGCGTCTCGTGCCCGCTGGAGTGCCCTGCGCCAAGATCAATTTCCTTCAAGCCATCGGGTTCCTGGCTATCCGCGATGACGGCGAAGCGATACCCACCCCAGACCTCTTCCCGGGCGGCTTCTTCGGCATCCTTCACCTTCGATTGAAGCTCCGCGCGGTCGTTACGGTCGAAATCCGTGCCCAGCGTTCCCTCGGCCACTTCCTTCGCCACGCGTTTCCACGCCAGCCACAGTTCCACCTTTTCGCGGAATTCCCGCCCGGGTCGTTTGAGGCACCATACCAGCGAACCGGGATACAACCGTGGCGATTCTCCGCGCTTCTGGGTCCATTCCGCGATCCGCTGCCGGAGCGCGCCGCCTCCCGTCCATTCAGACTCTGGCCCGACGACCACCAGCGTGAGCTTCGGCGTGTCCGGAATGGCGGTTGCATCTTCCGGAAATCGGACCAGCTGAATGGTAGCCCCTCGCTCGAACTCCTTTTGGACGAACATCCGCATGGCGGGCTTGATTTCGGACTCCTCGTCGAGCGACGCCCGACGGTCGTTCACCACCTTCTTCATCGTCGGCTGGTGGCTGATCTTGAACCCGTCCGAACCCACGCGCCGGATGAAATACGACTTGTCCTCCAGCGCGAACGCGGCGGTATCCACCGAAGTCGTGTCCACCTCCGGCTCGCCCAGGGCGAATCGCAACTCGGGCAGATGCGCCACCTTGTCCACCTGCCCGCCGGAGGACTCGAAGAGGATGACGGTGCCCACGCGGCGATGGATGTTGCGCAACGCCCCCTTGGTGTCGGCATCAAGCGCGCGAGCGTGCGAATGCTTCCCGGAAATGTCCGCCTCGATCGCGGCCACCAACCGAGATTCGCCGAGCTGGCCCAGCACGATACTTTGGAACTCTGGCACATCCAACGGCGCGGAGCCGAGCGTGATTAGCGGCTCGCGACGAGCCTCCGTGAAGCCGGTCCGATACGCCCAGGAAATCCACTGCGCGAGCATGGCCAGCGTCCCGCGCGTCTGCTGGTACTGAGGAAGCGCTTGCCACTTGCGTTGGAAAACCGAAAGCGTTGAGGGGTGGAAGGGATAACAGGCCTCGAACCGACTGCGCAGGTACTCCCTGGCCTTCGCCTCGGTCGTCGCGGTGTCCACAGCTGTCCATTCCGGCGGCAATTGCGCGCGCTGGTTGAAACACCAGTCCGCATAGATTTTGGCAATGTTCTTGCGGATCCGTTCGTTCCCGATGTCCTGGAACAGGCGCCGCCGGACGACCTCGCTGATTTCCGTTTCGTCGTTGGCAATCAGATCCTTGGCCACGCGGCGGATCATCTTGGAGATTTTTTCCTGCCATTGAATGTCCCAGTCGGTCATTTCCATCTGGCTGCGCGGAAGGCTGATCACCGCTGCGGTGTGGGTCATGGCGGTGGTGGCTACGGTCAGGTTCTGGATGAAGGCATGGAACGACTCCGCCATCGCGCGGTGCCGGTTTAGGAAGTTGAGCACTTCGTCGAATAAGAGCAGCACCGGCGCGCCCGCCGCTTTAAATACGCGGCCGAGGGATTCCGTTCCCGGCGGCGTGGTCCTGGCCGCCGGGCCCAGCTCCCGCACTCCCGCGTCCCCGGCCAATTGCCGGGCGATGTCAATCCAAGGTGTTTCGCGACCGTCCTGCGGGTCCCAGGCGTTGCCAACGAACACCGCCACCTTCGCGTAGGGCACGGCGGATAGCCCCGCAGACTGCAGCAGTTCCGGCACCCCACTGTAGCCGGCCGCCTTGTCACCGCAGGTGGCCAGGTGATAGAGCGCCGTCAACGTGTGGGTCTTGCCGCCGCCGAACTGGGTGATGAGCGTCATCACCGGCGCGGTGTTGGCTGTCTGGCCAGAGAGCCGCCGCAGGACCATCCCCGTGTGGTCGCGCAACGCCCGCGTCCAACATGTGCGCATGAAAAATGCGGAGGGTTCTCGATAATCCTCGGGCGCCGTCCCGGCAATGACCTGCTCGAGGTGGATGGCAAATTCGTCCGGGTTGAATGAACGACCCTCGCGGACCTCCTTGCGCGGCGTGGCGACTTTGTACCAGGCTTCCATGTCAGCTCCTTTCACCACAGAGACACAGAGGACACGGAGAAATCACAGAGACATCCTTCGCGTGCCTATGATACCTTCCCAGGTTTTACCTGCCTAGTTGTAGCGGCTTCCGTCATGGGCTTTAGGTCCACCTCTGGGTTTTTCTCTGCGCTCGCTGTGCCTCCGCGGTGAGTACAGTTTCAAGTTTCACCACAGGGACACCGAGGATACAGAGGATTCACAGAGACACACCTGGCCAACTGCAGGCGCATAGCCGATCAGGGCAGGCTAGAATGACGCGATCTTTGAAATCCTCGGTAACGGCCCGCGCAATTTCCTCACGTCTATCCGTCCATCGATGACAGTTAGCGTCGATCGCTACGCACACCACATCCGGCCGCTGCAACTCGCTATGCCCCGCGCTGATGATCCGCTGGTAAGCCTTGAATTCCTCTATCGCGCGCCCATGGCCACCGCGCGCGGAACGAACAGCGAGCCGTATTTCACATTTCTCTTCTCGGGCCAAGCGCTGGATCAGCGGCTTCAGGAATTCCTCGTGCGCCCGATCTTCGGCGAATAGATCGATCCTCAGGACCTTACTCATCCAACCACCCTCGCATGAGTTGTCCTTGGAACCCCCCGTCCTCTGCGCGATCCGTCAGGGCCTGCCCGACCTCCACCGGCGCAAACAGCTCTCCCGTAGGTCTGAAGGGGGACACTTGTGTTCTCGCCGATTCCTGACGCACACGCAAGAGGGCGATGTCGTCGGGACGGGCTTGTGCTCGCTTCAAGACGGCGTTGCACAACAATGGCGAATGAGTGGTCACGATGAGCTGGCGTTTCTGCTCCAACGCCAGCGAGCAAAGCAATTCCACGATTAGTTCCAGACGCCGAGGGTGGACTCCGTTCTCCGGCTCCTCGAACGCCAGGACGGATCCGCTCCAAGGGTTGAACGCAATGGCACACAGCGCAAGGACTCGCAATGTTCCTTCCGAGATGATGCGCGACGAGAAGTCGGAGCCCCCTTGCCGAATCAGGATGTCCAATGTTCCGTAGCGTTTATCCAAATCCACGCTCAGATCTTCGACGCCCGGAATCAGAGTTCGTAACGTTCGCTTTAGCTGCATAAAGCACTCGGGTCGCTCTGCACGAAGCCGGTACAGGAACGGCGCAATGTGTTCTCCAAGGACACCGATGTCCTGTACGTCTGCCGGCGGCCGTGGAGCCCGCATGGCCACCCGCGGGTCTAGATAGTAAATGCGCCAGCCCGACAACTCGTTGCGACAGCGCTCGATGGCCCGATATTCTGCACCGCTCAGTCGCGGGTCGGACAGCAAAGAGTGATTCAGACCAACCGGTTCCGAGCGCGGATGGGCGGGCTTGCTCTTACGTCGAATTCGTAGCTCGTTTTCAACCCGCTCGATCGAAGGACGGCCCCGGACCTCGCCGTGGCGGGTGAGCACGCACAAGTACTCATCCGTGCACGACAAGGTTCCGGAAGCGGGCTGTATCGTCACTTCGATCCGGTAGCGGTAGCGCTCCTTTTCGATCTCGAGTTCGCTTTCGAGCGAAAAGGACGCCTGATCTTGAGCCAACAACGCCGGCAAGCCACCGGGTGGAAACGGAAACGCTTCGATCGGATATCCACGGATCGGAGCTGAGAGGGCGTCGGATGGCGTGCGACACGTTCCAATCCGCGAAAGTGCCTCGATCGCCTCGAGCAAGTTGCTCTTTCCCGCGGCGTTTGGACCGAACAGCACCGTCAAATAGGGGAACTCGATGGTACAATCGGCCAGCGATTTGAAGCCTGCAATCCTCAATTTCTTCAACATTCGTCACATCTCCATCTCGGTGTCTTCTGTGTCTCTGCGGTGCATCTTCACCTCGGCACCGCCAGCAACATCGCGTCCAGCAAGCGCTTCTCCTCGCTTCCAACAGGGTATAACGCCGAGAGCGCGTTCGCCAGGCGTAAAAACTCCGGACCGCGCTCCTGCTCTGCCCTGATTAGCGCTCGCAAGGCGTTGGCCTGTCCACTCGCCTGGAGAAGCATGGCCGCATGCACGCGGTCGAGTGTGGTCGGGCCGGAGGATTCACCGCCGAGGCGCAGAGAGCGCAGAGATTCTTCATCCACAACAAACATACCTCCGCGTTTTTTTCGCCTCTGCGGTGGCGTTTTTGCCATCTCCGGAAAGAGCCACTGCTCCTGGCTCGTCGCTGGATCTTCTTCGATCCAGTCAGCTATGCCGTCGGCTATGTCCTCCCCGTAAAGCTGCCTGGCGCGTTCGGAGACGGCCATCAGGCGCACCACGCCCTTTTGGGTCTCAATGATGCGGCCCTCCCACTTGGGCAGGTCGATGCCCAGCGGCTGAGCGAAGCGGCGCACCACGTCGAAGGGGAGACTGTACCCCCTGGTTTTGGCCCTGGGAAGTTGTTCATCGGACGGATCGGACGGATCGGACGGATCCGACGGATCGGACCCATCGGGCGCATCGGGTATGGGGTCGTCCTCCGTTGTTTCTCCATCGGCCTTCTCGTTAGTGCTTTGCAATGTCCAGAGGAAGAGCGCCGTCAGACGCGCATCTTCCTCCAGTGCCCCGGCCGCGCCGTTGCGTGCCCTTGCCTCGGCCGTGCCGAGTACCTGCTCAAGCGCCGTGCGGCCGACCACTTCCCAGACCTTCTCCAGGAACTCCGACAGTTTCACCTCGCGCCCGTCGGCGGTCTCGACCTTGCGATAGCGGCTGAACACCTCCAGGGCCGGGCCGATGCAGGCGAAGACCAGGTCCGCGCCACGGATACCCTCGCCTTGGAGCCGTTCCATCCAATCGCCGACGCGCTTGGGGAGTTCCCGCAAAATGTCGCCCCAGTCGCCCACCGGCGCATCTGCGCGACGCGGGCGGCAGACGAGATGGACGCTGGTGGCAAGCGCTGCGGAGTCGCGCGCACGCAGGCGAGAAGCCATTTCGGTCGCAATCGGCCAGGAGCCGGTGATCGTCCAGCCGCCACGGATTAGGCCTGAAAGCAACGCTTCCCAGCCTTCTGTAGTCTTGTGGGCGAAGACGACGGAGCCGACGCCGTCCTCGCACAGCACGCGCCGACCTTCGGCAAAGGCTTTGGCCATGGCCTCTTCATAAAACGCCCTGTCCTTGGCTCGGCCATCCTCCGTTTCGGAGCGCTCGTTCTGCACCGCCTCGCGTGTTTTGGGCGTCAGCGGGTTCATCGGATCGAAGGGGTCGCGCAGCAGCGGGTGCTCGGCAAGCGTCCGTTTGAGCCACACAAAGAAAAAGTCCGACAGGTCGGCGTAGGGAACGGCATCATAATACGGCGGGTCCGTGAACCAGACCTGCGCCGAGTCGTCCGGCAGCGGATGCTCCGCCGCGTCGGCTTGGTGCACATGTTGCGGGTGGCTTACGGGTTGATTGGCAATCTCTGCTTGCCATTCTGTTTGAACTCCGAAGTCACCAGTTGAGCCCGCAAACGGAATTGATTCCGCGAAGTCCCAAACGATGGGCAACGCTTGTCGGCCAAAAGTGTCCATCAAGGACTCGCCAGTCGGTTTCCAACGGCAACTAGTGCTGTTTTGCATCGCCACTTTGTTTACGCACATTGCCATGACGGCCCTGACCGCCTCGTTCATCTTCGCATTTCTCTGCGTCCTCTGCTCCTCTGCGGTGAGGAGTCTGACCAGCGTTACGAGCGCCACCTTTTGCCGCGCGGTGAACAAGTCGCCCCATTGGAGCATGCCGTATCGCTGGACACGAAAGCCGAGCGTGCCGACAGGAGGAAGCGGCTCATCCGGCACGGGGCAGAGGCCCTTCTTGCCGTCGCGCTCCCACTCGTCGAGAATGGCGTGGATCCGCTTTTGTGCCTTCCATACCGCCTCGTAGTCGCGGTCCGTGGGCAGTCGGTACTGTCGGCCCTGTTCGCCGGGCTTGAGCGTCACCACGGCCAGCAGCCGTGCGCCACCAATGCGGCGCCCTTTTGCGTCGAAGATCACATCCGCCCCGCCGCGTTGGGCGGCGAGTTGTGCCCGCACGCGCTCCGGCGGCAAGACGGCGCCGCAGCAAAGGCAGATCGCCTTGGCACGCGAGACCGTGCCGGCGGGCACTTTTTTTTCGCTGTCGGGCTGGAAGATCTCGAACGCAACCGATCTGACGGATCCGACCGATCCGTGGGCTCCGTCGGGTCGAGCCACCACCCGCAGCGCCCATTTGCGGTTGGGTTTCTTGCAGAGCCAGAAGGATCGCACCAGCGGAATCTCCGCTCCGCAGTTGGGCGACTCGCACCGCACGGTCCGTGCCCAAAGGTACGCGATGGGCGTCGCGCCGTCAGGATCGCGCGGGTAGAACTCGGCCAGCTCCTTCTCCGCCTTCTCCTTGATCTCCTTGCCGACACGGCGCAGTTCATCGGCCAGTTCCGGTCCGTGGCGCGGGATGTCCTCAAGCATGACCTTGAGGATCAGGCAGGCCACGGGGTTGAGGTCGCTGGCGAATGCCTCGCATCCCAGGCGTAGCGCCTCCAGTGGAATCGATCCGCCGCCGGCGAACGGGTCCACCACAAGCGGCGTCTCGTCCGGGTGTGCGGCCTTGACGAGCTTCCGTGCCGCACCGATCCAACCAAGGTCGTTGGCGTGGTCCCAGTTGGCCACTTCGCCGATGAAATCCAAGAGCGCCTGGCGCAAACCTTCGTCGGACTTTACCTGCTCTTTTCTCCGCTGGCTGTTCCATCCGGGCACCTCGAGCAGGATCTTGATCGCCTCGTCTTTGAACTCTTTGGGGCAGTGTGGGTCACAGGGATCAGGCAAGAGAAGTCCCAGGAGCATCGCCCGGCACGAGGCCAGCGGTCGGCGTGCCCACCACAGGTGCAGCGTGGAGGGGTGCCCATGCCGGATGGACTTCTCGCGCGCCGCGTGCTTCGACACTACGGCAATCGGGAAATCCACCTCCGCCAGGCGCTTGCACTCCTTGGGGATCATAGGTCAAGAGCTCCGTTGCAGTTTGGATAATCGGTGCAGCCCCAAAATTGCCGACCGGACCTTTTGCCGCTTCTGGCAGTGCGAAGGACCATGGGTTTGCCGCAGCGGGGGCAGTTGGGGATGTGATTCGTCGGATCGGACTGATCCGCCGGATTCGACCGATCGCTTAGTTTGGCTCGGAACGCCAGGCGGGCGGCAGCCAGTTGTTCGGTATAACCGCCTTGTTCGACGAAGGCGCGTTCCAGCGCCGCGATCTGGCGATCGAGCAGAAAATTGGCCTGGTGGATCAAGCAAATGATGGCGTTCGCGCGGACGGCTGGGCTATCGTGCTCGAGCCAAGGCGCGTAGAGCGCCCAGCGCTCTTGATCCGTCAGATCGGTCAGATCCGACGGATCCGACGGATCGCCCTTAGCCCTTGCGGGAACACTGCGCACGGCCTGGGCCTCTGGTGAGTCGGGCGCCCACTGGGGCAAATGGCGATGCCGGAGGTAGTCTTCGAAGTCCAAGAGCAGCTCCTCGAGACTAGCTCGGGCCACATTGAGCAGACGCAGCTCAGTTTGCGAAGAGGAACCGGCGGCTCGGCTGGCCTCGGCGATGTTCTGCCGCCCCGATCGGGCTGCCTGCACCATCTGGTCTACAAGCCGAGAGTGGGGCTCAAGAAACTTTTCGCAGAACCAGTATGTGGCATCGTAGATGAGCGTGGCGGTCTGGAAGCTAGCGGTGTGGCGGTAACCGCCGCTGGGGCGGATTCTTCGGACTTTGACGGATCGGTCTGATCCGTCGGATCGGTCTGATCTTTCAGCATTCACGTGGCCTCCCGTAAGGTGGATTTTCCTCCCGCACCCGCATGGGCTGCGTCATCGCGTCCACTTCCAGCCAGTAGTGTTGGACCTTCGTGACTTCATGCCAAGTGAGGCGAGCCGGGTCTTTGATCGGTTCCTGCAGCGTGGGCGTGGTGGCGCAGTGGGTGACGACGTAGAGCCAGTAGCAGTCGCGGCGGTCCTCGGCGACGCGGCGTTCATTGGGCGTAAGCAGGATCGTGCCGGTCGCCTCGGCCAGGCCCTTGACCTCGATCAGTCGCAGTTCACCGGTTTTCACGTCGAGACTGGTCAGGTCATAGCCGAGGTTCTTATCGTGAACGTCATAGACTTGGCGTCCCTGGGCCTTTTCGTATTCCATGACCACGCGCATGGCGATGGCCTCGGTTTCGGCATTGGGCTGTAAGCGGCGGACTTCTGGCGACTGGCGTTCCGGGTGCGGCAGGACCAGGACGCTGGTGATTCGTTCGACCGCTTGAAGCGTAAGCGAGCGCTCCTGCTCCAGTTCTTTGCGGCGGCGTTCACGCCGGTCCAGTAGTTCCGCGTGGCGGTTTTCGGCCTGCGCCAGGCGGCCGTCTGCGCCGGGCACGCCCTTTTCCTTGTCGAGGGTGGCCTTGCCGATTTCGTCGTCCGCTCGCTGGATAAGCTCCGTCAGCGAGAGTTCGATGTGCTCGGCGATCCGCGTAATCTCAGCCAGCCGCTCCTTGCGAGCTTCTTCTAGGAAGGGCTGGAGCACGTTCTCCAACAGCCACGTTTTAGGCTCCGGCTCGAAGACGACCGGGGGCAGGCTGGCCGGCGGATCGCACGGGGTCAGGTTCAATAATACTGTTTCACCGCAGAGGCGCGGAGAGCGCAGAGTGTTTTCAGAGTTCCTTTCTTTTTCCGTGCCCTGCACGTCTCCGCAGTGAGATTGAATCTCCACGGCGAAGAGTCGCTCGCGAACGACCCGTCCGAGTCCATCCACAATCCGGGCGCGGTAAAAGTCGATGCGCGAAGGCGCGTCGTGCTGCAGGGAGTAGAAGCAAGCCCCCTTGGCGAAAACCTCCTCGGCTCGGGCGTAGATGTGCCTGCGGATCGCCTCGAAGAGCGGATGGCCGGGTGTGACCCATTCGAGGTTGTGCTTCTCTGCGGTCTCGCGATCGGTTGAGCAGCGCGGGTACTTTGCCGCCAGGGCCGGAAGTCGCCAATCCTCGGAGCGTTCGTACTGTCGAAGGACTGAGGGGGTGCGTTCGGGCTCGAACGTGTAGGGCATATGCTCTATCACCCTCAGCTTGAGCGGGACATACTCGGCGGCCTCGCGGAGGAAGCGGGCGATGGTTTCCGGCACGACGCGGCGTTCCTGTGCGCGTGCCCGGCGCTCGATGAGCATTTCCAAGTTTAGTTTCTTGGTAGCCAGCCCTTCCAGCGCGTTCTGGCAGATGGCGCGGAATCGCTCCTCGTCCACATTTTTTAGCAACCGTTCCTCTAGGTCGTCTTCTCCGAGTTTGCCGGAGTAGTAGTCCCGAAGGATGCGTTCCACGTGAGCGGCCGGCAGGATTTCGCCGACGACGTTGAACACCGCATCGTCATCGAGAGCCTCGCGAATCTCCTGGAGTTTCTTCAGAAGCCGCTGGAGCACGCGGCCCTCGATGGTATTCGTGGCGACGAAGTTGAAGATGAGACAGTCCTTCCGCTGGCCATAGCGGTGGATACGGCCCATGCGCTGTTCGAGACGGTTCGGGTTCCAGGGGATGTCATAGTTGAAAAGGATGTGGCAGCACTGCAGGTTGATGCCTTCGCCGGCGGCCTCGGTGGCCACGAGCACCTGAATGGAGCCCTCACGAAACTGCTGCTCTGAATACAGCCGCGTGTTCGGTTCGTCCCGTGAACCGGGTTTCATACCGCCGTGGATGCAGCCGACTCGGAATCCCCATCCTTTCAGTTTCCTGACCAGGTAGTCGAGCGTGTCTTTGAACTCCGTAAAGATCAGCAGGCGCTTGTGCGGATCGTCGAAGAAACCTTCTTTGTGGAGAAGCTCCTTCAGCTTCGACAACTTGGTCTCGCTGTCGCTGTCCTCGACGGCTTGAGCTTGCTTGGCTAGTCGCCGAAGTTCTTCGATTTCCTCGCGCACCTGCTGCGCGTTCTCGGCCAGGGTCACGGCCTCGAGCATCTCCTCCAGACGCTCGCGCTCTGTTTCTTCCATCTCTTCGACCTCTTCGGGGTCGGGCAGGTTCGGCGGGTGATCTTGGAGGAGTTCGTGGGCCCGCTTCAAGCCTTCCTCGAGTCGGCGCGCACGGTTTTCAAGGCTATGGCGCATGGCGTAGGCGCTGGAGGCTAACCTGCGCTGGTAGAGAGACATCAGGAAGCCCACTGCGCGAGCCCGGGGGTCATCGCCTTGGGCGGCCGCCTTGCGGCTTTGGCGCTTCACAAACTGGGTGACTTCTCTGTAGAGATCGAATTCTGCGCCATCAATCTGGAAGTCAACAGTGTGCGGGATGCGCTTCGTAAAAATCTTCTCGGCGGCCCAAGTGCCATCCGGGCGCCGCTCCGGGAAGTAGACCATGGCTTCCTTGGTGCGACGAAGGTAGAATGGCGCGCGGCGGCGGTCCATCGCCTCGCGGATGGAGCGCACGTCCGCATAGGCATCCGCGTCGAGCAGTTGTAGAAACAAGCTGAAGTTGACTGGATCCCCTTTGTGCGGGGTGGCCGTAAGCAATAGAAGATGATCCGATGAATCGCGCAGAAGTTCACCCAACTTGTAGCGCAGACTCTTGTGGGATTCGTCCGAGGCAGACATCCGGTGCGCTTCATCCACGATGACCAGATCCCATCGGACCTGCTTCAGGCCGGGCAGGATCTCACTGCGCTTGGCAAGGTCGAGTGAGGTAATGACCTTCTTCTGCTCCAGCCACTGGTTGACACCGAACTGGTCGCGGATGTCGCCGCCCTTGAGGACCAGGAACTTCTCGTCGAACTTCTCTTTGAGTTCGCGTTGCCACTGAAAGGTCAAATTTGCGGGGCAAACCACGAGAATCCGCTCGACCAGACCCCGCAGCTGTAGCTCACGGATCAGCAGGCCGGCCATGACCGTCTTGCCAGCGCCGGCGTCATCGGCGAGCAAGAACCGGACGCGCGGCAATTTGAGCAGGTACTCGTAGACGGCCTCCAGCTGGTGCGGGAGGGGGTCCACGCGCGAGACGGAAAGACCGAAGTAAGGGTCGAACTCCCAGGCGATGCCCAGGGAGTAGGCCTGAAGACCTAGGCGAAGGAGACGCCCATCTCCGTCGTAGCTGGAGCCGGGCTCGCGGATGGTGAGGTCCGCAATGTCTTGAGCAGTCAACGTCACCTCGCGGAAGCGCTCGCTCTGCATGCCGACCAGGCCAAGATCCCACGTGCCGTTTCCGTTGTCGCACACGGTTTTTACTCGCATCGGCTCCTTGAAAAACGGGCCGGTGAGCACTTGACCCACTTGAAGCTTGACGTTCTTGGTCATGGGCGTGCTGCCGTTCTCGTCCGCTCAAGGAACTTGGCCGTTCCCTTCGCAGTGGCGCTATGCTTCCCGCGCGTCATTCGTTGTCTTCCGCTTCGCCTCCAGGTGCTCAGGACGCTCTCGAAGCCTATCATCGATCACGCTCTTGTGAGACCGCTATCGACGGTCGCTGTCTGGGCGGGCAGCCCACCTAGCTGGGCGAGTTTGTAGAACGTAAAGCGCGATATTTTCAGGTATTTCGCCAGCCCGTCCATGCTCATGACATCCACTGAAGCCGGTGTCATCTGACATTCCTTGGTGGAAAGTCAAATTCCGCTATTATCGGTCAGCGGCGAATACTGTCAATGCTCCTAACGGAGCCGAGTGGGCTCCCGCCAGCAACGCTTCGGGAACAGCGGAGACGGAGATATTGAACAACTGCTTGCTGGTAGGTGGCGAGGCGCGATCGTTTGGGAAGGTAGCGCTGGAGTGCGCGCTGGACCAGTCCGCCCATTGGAACGGTGGGACGACGGGATGGCATAATTCGCGGCGTTGAACAATTCAGGGCACTCTTTGGGCGGACCATCGCAGAAACGCCGCAAATCGGGCGCGCTCCAGACTTGCACATCGCACAAGCAGTGCCCGGCTCTGGCGCAGAGATGGCGGATGACCTCGGGCGCGGCGCGTGCCCATCAATGCGGATCGAGCGGAAGGCGGCGCGGATGCGCACGGCTCCCAAGTGGATGTTCCGGGAATCACCCGCGCGCACATCGGGCTCGAATCCCGCGTTCAGAACCACGCGCATGAAGTGATCGCTCAGCTCGAACTTTCGCGCCCAAGCTCGCGGGAATCCGGGTCGCGATGTCGGTGCATCAGCGCCGTGTCCAGCGGCCTGTAAACTGTAGAATCGGCGGCCCCCGCTTGAGCAGCGGTCGGATCCCCCTGCGGCGCCTCCGATCGTCAAGACGACGCTCGCGGACCGCTCGTACTGGGCCATCGCCCCAATGCAGTTGTCCAGAACGCTGCGGCGCACGGACACCGGACCGCTGTCATGGTGTTTTCGTGCCTTGCTCGGCGCTGGAACTATGCGAGGAGGCGTGGAGATCTCCCGGCGTTGGGCTAGGCCGAATCGCCAGGTTATCCAGGTAGAAGGCGGTGTCCGCCGCGGCCACGGATGCAAAGCCGAGCCAGTGCACCTCGCGGAACTCTGGCCCGCGCATGGGCAAGTCGGAGTAGACTTGGGTCTGTCCGTCCGTCGCCACGGTCAGCTGGAATTTCGCGTCTGCGGAGCCGACGGGGGCTTCCAGGATCAGGCGGTTCCAGCGTGCGGTGGGCAAGCGAGCAAGTTCCCGGCCCGCCACGAGCACGAGCCCACCGGGCCGCACGTGCACACTGGGGCCGACGTTGTCGGGATACTCGCCCTCGTCTCTCCACTCGACGATGAACTCCGCGTCCGGTTCGAGCCACACGTCGAACGCGAGTTCCAACCGGCCCGTCACTACATGGGGCGAGTAGTAGAAGTGCGGTTGCCAAGAAGGTTGCAGCGCACGGCAGTCGCGCACGCAAAGACTGCGCCGGCCCGATGCGGCGCGTTCGTCCGTGACGCGGATCGAAGCGCCCGCCTTTTCGCCGCTGACCATGGCGTGACGGGGATGCTGGCCGACTTCGGTGGTTTCGAAGTCGTCCTCCAACCGCAGCGGGCGTGGGGTTGTACCCGGCGGCAGCGGGCGTGCCGGACATCTCCGATGATGCACCTCGGCCACCCACTCCGGTTCGCCGTACAACCCGGCTTCAGAGTAGTCCCACGGCAGAAACCCTAACTCCAGTGCCGGCGAGTCCGGCCGCAGACGGAAGTCATGGTTTGCGGCGTCTTGAAATCGCGGATCGGCGAGGCGCGAATGGCGGTCCATTCCTAGCTCCTGCCAGCGCGTCCAGTCGTATCGGTAGAACCGCAAGCGGTGCGGTCCCTCGACATGCCAGTACACGTTTTCGTCCCAATCGCCGGGCGATGCTCCAGCGCGCAGGCGTTCGCGAAGCGTGCGCTCGCCATACGGTACGAACAAGCGGCCTTGGGAGAGGAGCACGATGTTGCGGCGGAACACGCTCGGACGTTCGTCCGAGTAGGGCCAGATGGCTTCGTACGCGGACCACGCGAAGATGTTGTTGGTGATGACGTGCGCATGGCCGCCGTTGTTGAACATCAAGCCGCCGTTGCGCGTGTTGTAGACCAGGTTTTCGGCCACGGTGTAATAGCCACAGCGCGCGTCCAAGTAAATGCCCCAGCCGTAGCCCGGCGTCTCATAAGGCCACACGTCGTGCAGCACGTTGCGCCGGATCACGCTGCCCGGCGAAACGCCGAGGCAGTAGATCGCACCCATGTCGCTCATGACGCCGTGCCCGAGGTCGTGCACATGGTTGTACTCGATCCGGTTGTGATGGCACCGGTTCGGCGCAGTGTCCCAGTTCCATCCCACGCTGATGCCGGTGTAGAAGAAGTCATGGATGTCGTTGTGGGACAGCACGTTGTGGCTACTCTGGGCCACCCAGATTCCCACCGCGCCAGTGTAGATCCGACCGCCTTCGTAGATGTGGTTATTGTCCACGCGATTCTCCCGGCTTTCGGCCACGTCGTTCGTGGCCATGCGATCCTCGCCGATCCGAACTCCTCCGGCTCCCAAATCGAACAACCGGCACTGGCGAACGACGCAGTTCCGGCACCCGCGTCGGAACCAGATCGCGTATGTCCCGATGTGAGCCACCTCGCAGCGTTCGAGTGTGCATTCGATTGCGCCGTCCCCAGTGATCGTCGCGGGCACCTCGACCGCCGCTTGCGTGCTGCTGTTGCCCTCCGGCCGCAACACCCAATCGGCGTGGTGGAAAGCGAGTCCGCGGATCTCGATATTCTTCACGAACGCTCCGCGCTCGGGATCGCCGGCGAAGCGAACGAACTCCGTGCACCGCGGTGCGACCACCGAGACAAGGCCTGGCGTTTCGCCCGCGAGCGGCCAGTAGTAGAGCCGTCCCGCGGCGCGATCGAGATACCACTCGCCGGGCTCATCCAGCCATTCCAGGGCGTTCTCCAGCCTGTATCGCTGATGTTCCTCCCAGTAGCCCAACCCCCACCACTCTTTCATTGGTGCGGCCAGGACCAGGAGGTTCGACTCCAGGACCACGGCCCGGATTGGGTGAATGGAGTTCTCCCACGAGTGGAACAGCACCGCCACCGCATCGGACGATCCTTTCCAACCGCCGAGATCGTCGGGATGCACCACGAAACGGTCATGCCAAACGGCGCGGTGGGTGTTCGGCCGCGGCGGCGGTCCGGGAACCAACGCCGCAAACCGATGCCAGCCTTGGTTGGGCGACCGGGCCCGCGGCCGACGCTGTCCGTTGACGAACAATTGTTGGAAGTACCATCGCCCCTCTCGCACCTCCGGAAGGTCCCACACCCACGGGTCGCCCTCCACCGACGGCGCGCCCAACCGCATACCCCCGCTCAATACCGGGCGCGTGGCGGGCGCGGCGGCAATCGTCAACGGTGCGTTCGGCTGACCCGAATCTTCCGGCTCCAGCACCAACGGCGCTCGCAGCTCGTACGTGCCCTCGTGGACCTGTACGGTGATTCGGGGCGGGGCCCCTGTGGCCGCCCGACGCAATTCGCGCCAACGTCGCTGGGCGCCATGCAGAGAAGCTAACGGGCCGTCCGAACCGTCCGGTGTCGGAGCGGGCACACGGCCCGACCACTCGTCGCGGCCTTGCGACGCTACATGCAGAATGATTTCGCCCGATCGCCCGGGACCGACCGTCCATAGTGAGGAAGCCGCGAACAGCACACGGAGAAAATCGTGGAAACTTGCCCAGCGGGTTGGCCCATGCGATGCGGCGCTCATGAGAACCTCCTTGTCCTCCTTCTATCACTCCATTTGCGCCTGGGTCAACCGTGAGCGCGCGAGGGATTCACGTGCAGCGATCTGTGTGGGTTTTTCCTGCGACTATTGACGGGGGGCAGCGCCGTTGTTAGCGTAGCGATGGGACGGAGAGGTGCCAGAGTGGTTGATTGGGCACGCCTGGAGAGCGTGTGTCCCCCAAAAGGGGACCGTGGGTTCGAATCCCACCCTCTCCGCCATCCGCCCCAATGAACATACGTGGTGTCCATGGACGGGCCAAACGGCCTCGGCGCCGCCCGAGTCTTCCCAACCTTGGACGCATACTTGCGGTCGCCGTCCAAGGTTTGGACCGGCCCCCGATGGTGACGAACCGGGAGCGTTTGATGGCTCGAGGGCCCAGCGAGGTACACAGGCACGCCGGCGGTTCGCGAATGGCGAAAGCGCACCGATAGAGCGTAGCATTCTCCGGGCTCGGGATGGCTTGCGCCTTCGGGGGCTCTCCTCTAGCCTTTCATGACCGTGCATACCATGGAAGGTTCGAGTTTGCCGGAAGTGTGGGCGCCGACCAGTGAGTCTCGCCAGGAGCGCGGTCGTTTTTTCCGGACCGCGGACTGGGTGGCGTTCGCCATTGCCACGTTGGCGACGTTGGTGGGGTACGTGCTGACCTTGGCACCGACCGTCACGCTGGAAGACTGCGGGGAACTCGCCGTTGCGTCCGACTACATGGGGGTGCCGCACCCACCGGGTTACCCGATCTGGACGTTGTTGACGTGGTTCTTCCAGTGGGTCTTCCACTTCAAGACGTTCCTCGGCCATCCGAACCCTGCCTGGGGAGTGGGCCTGGCCTCGGCGGTGTTTGGCGCATTGGCATGCGGTCTCTTGGCCATGCTTGTCAGCCGTTCTAGCGGGGACCTCTTACGAACGATCCCAAGGTTTTCCGATGTGCTTTCGCCGTCCGTGGAGCAGGTGTTCTGCTCCGTGTGTGGCATTTCGGCGGGGCTGGTACTGGCCTTCAGTCCGGTGATGTGGTCGCAATCTGTGATCGTAGAGGTTTATGCGCTCAATGCATTTTTCCAGATCTACGTCGCGCTGTTGCTCTACCGCTGGATGTGCCGCCCTCAGGAGCGCGGGGCCCTCTACGCGCTGGCGTTTCTCTTCGGCCTCGGCCTGACGAACCATCAGACCTTGTTGCTGTTCGGCTTGGCGTTAGCGGTGGCGATTCTGATCCGGGATCCGGAGTTGTTCCGTGACTTCCTCGTGGTCGGGATCGGCTTATCCCTTTTGCTGGCGGCGAACATCGCCGCGGTGAAGTTCGGCTATCCGGACCTCGCCTGGACCGCTCCCGCAGGTCCTCGCGGCCCGGCGTTCTGGATCCACACACTCTTGGCCGTGTTGATCCCCCTGGCGGGCTGGAAGCTGCCCAATGGTCGAACCGTCGCGCTGACGTTTTGGCTGATGGAGCTCGGATTATCCTTCTACCTCTATTTGCCGATTGCGTCCGACCAGAACCCGCCCATGAACTGGGGATATCCGCGGACTTGGGAAGGGTTTCTCCATGCGATTTCGCGCGGGCAGTACGAACGGATCACACCGACGGAAATCTTCTCGGTGAAGTTCGTGCACCAGGTGGCCGCTTATTTGACGGACCTTCGACGACAGTTCTCGCTGCCTCTGGTGGTGGGCGGTGTTCTGCCATTCACGATGTGGGAGATCACAGTGCGTAGCCGCCGTGTCCGAATGTTTAGCGTGGCGTTCTTGCTTGCGGTGACCGTCGGGTTGCTCGTCACTGTGGAGATGGCCCTGGCGCTGCTGGGATTAGGCATTCCGAGCTGGATGGTGAGCCTCTACCGTTGGGTGGCATTCGCCGTGTTGTTCATCGGCGCGATTGGAGTGGCCGGCCTGGGCCTCGAGGTTCTGTACCACATGGTTCGTCAGTGCCGGGCAACGAATTGGACCGCGGTGGCCTACATAGCCGTGGTGGGACTGCTTGCGTTGGCCGTGCTGGGAGCCGAGGTCCAGTTGGCCCGGTTGCTGGTCAGTTCCGAACTGCAAAGTTTCACGGGCCGCTTGTTGGTTCTGCTGATCATGCTGGGCCCGCCGGCGCTGCTGGCCGCCCTGTGGTTCGCACGCGAGGCATGGAACTTCCAGTTTGAAATGTCCGGCGAAAACCGCGCCTGGCTTTTGACCACGGTCTTCGGATTCGCCTCAGTCAGCATCGTGTTCATCGTGCTGTGGAATCCATCCTTGGACATCCAAACTTTGTTCATCGGGCGGGTGCAGTTCATCCAATCCCACACGCTCTATGCCCTCTGGCTGGGGTATGGGCTAGTCTTGGTGCTCGCCATGTTGGAGTTGTTTGTGGGCACGATCCCAGCGCTCCGCAATGCGATCCTTGCCGTCGTGCTCCTGGGACCGCCTGGACTGATGGTGTGGCAGAATTACTTCGACGAAGATCTCATCCGGATTTTCGGCGGTGCTGAACAAAACG
>CAACVY010000019.1 GCA_900661335.1 uncultured bacterium
TGCGGTGGGTGTCGGGGCATTGTGGGGGACAGTGCGCTACGCGTGGTACGGGCATGTGGATTGGGTCGGCGCGCTCGGACTCGGACTCGGCGCTTGGGTAGCGTCTAGCTTCGGTGCGAGGGCGGTGACACGGTGGCCCCGGGAGATGTTTGCGAGACGGTTTGGTGCGTTGCTCTGGCTGACCGCTGGGGGCGTCGCGTTGGGCGGTGCGGGTTGGAATCGGGCTGCGCTGGTGGGGATATTATTAGGAGCGACCGCCTTGGCGGGAGCGATGGTCCGGTCGGTGAAGCACCGACCTTCGAGCGTGCACGAGCCGGCATGAACATCTCCGAGCGATTGCGCGAGCGCCTGCGGATGCTGCCGGACCAGCCGGGGGTCTACATGTTCCGCGACCGGCGCGGCGAGGTCATCTACGTGGGCAAAGCCCGTTCGTTGAAAAAACGCGTGCGGCAGTATTTCCGGACCGCGACGTTGCGGCGCGCGGATCCGAAACTACGCAGTTTGGTCCGGTCCATCGAGGATCTGGAAATCATCCCATTGCGTAGCGAGCCCGAAGCGGCCGTGGTCGAAGGGCGCCTGATCAAGGAGTTCAAACCGCGCTACAACGTGGCGTTTCGTGACGACAAACGTTTTCTCTTGCTGCGGGTGGATCTGCGGGAGCCATGGCCGCGGTTCACGCTGCATCGAATTCAACGGTCGGATGGGGCGGAGTGGTTCGGACCGTATCCGTCGAGTGTCGTGGCGCGTACAGCGTTGGAGTTCTTGGATAAGCATTTCGGCCTGCGCCGCTGTTCTCCCCGCGTGCCGGGCCCCGAGGATCACCGGCATTGCTTGAACGACATCGTCCGCTACTGCAGCGCTCCCTGCATTGGCAGGATCTCTCCGGAGGAATACAAGGCGCGTGTGGACCAAGCGTGCCGCTTCTTGAGAGGCGAAGATCGGACCGTGCTGGCACTGCTGCGGGATGCGATGCGTCAGGCGGCCCAGTCGTTGGACTTTGAACGCGCGGCGGCCTTGCGAGACCTTGGGCGGGCATTGGACCGCGCGATTCGCGAGCACGCCTTGGCGCGCCGTACTGCGCTTCAGTCGGCTCAGGCCAGCGAACACGCATTGAAAGACTTGGCGGAACGCCTCGGGTTGGCGAGGCCTCCCGCCGTGATCGAGTGCTATGACGTCTCGAACATTGGCGGGACGTTGGCGGTGGGCAGCATGGTGGTGGCCGTACAGGGCCGGCCGTGCCGGTCTCGTTACCGTAGGTTCCGGATCCGGACGGTGATGTCCAGTGACGACCCGCGCATGATGGCCGAGATGTTGAGGCGGCGTGCGGCGCACTCCGGCGAACCTGAATGGGTGCGACCGGATTTAATCGTGCTCGACGGAGGTATCACGCAGCTACGCGCGGCACGTGCGGCGCTTGACGATGTCGGTTGGGGCGAGGTTCCGACCGTGGCCTTGGCGAAGCGGTTGGAGCAGGTGTATGGAGGCCCGCGCGGCGAGGAGAAAGTGCTGGATGTTCCTGCCGACGCCCCAGCGCTGTCGGTGTTGAAGCTGCTCCGCGACGAGGCCCATCGGTTCGCGCTCGATTATCACCGGCGCTTGCGCTCGAAACGGTTGGCCGAATCAGTGCTAGACGAGATTCCAGGGATCGGCCGGGCGAAAAAAGTCGCCCTGTTGCGACACTTTGGCTCCATTGCACGTATGAAAGAGGCCAGCGTGGAAGAAATTGCCAAGGTGTCCGGCGTAGGGGCCAAGTTGGGGCTCGCCGTGTATGCGGCTTTGCATCCAGAGCAGCCGGTGGATGGAGTGGCTCCGACCCCACGGTACTCTGGACCAGCTGGCCCAGTCAGTCAGGCGGAGGGAGAAGTCGGAACAAGCGCGGGAAGGTAGTTCCAGAGCGCGGCTAGGTTCTCACAGGAGGACCCGTTCGTGCTTCGAGACAGACCATAGGAGGCTGACCGAAGAATCTCCGACTGAATGGGTGGCACTCGTTTGCGTGCGAGTTCCTCCCGCGATGGTCGTCCATCAATCCGGCGGAACAGCGGTACAAACTACGATCTCGATTCCAGGCCGCACTCGAGTGCGACTTCGTGGATGGAGTGGCCCCGATGTTCTCGAAGTTGCTATCGTGTGCGTGTCAGGCAGAAAGCCACGGGGGAGGTGCTCCGAGGATCGCGAAGGGAGGCTCCATGCCCACGGTATCAACCGGAAAATTGGCGTACCGATCTTGCGCGGGTGCCGCGTTGCCGGGCCGCAGTGATCCGGGTCGGATCATCCATTCGAGCGCCATGGGTCTGCGATCGAAGGGGTTCCATAGATGAGTGGCATGGGGAAGCTGTCGGACGGGGCGCGGACGCTTCGGCGCTTGCCCGGTGAACCTCGGAGTGCCGATAAGAGGGGATTGGAGAAGGCCATGCCGAAGCCGACACCGTCGAGGACCTGTGGCAGAATGAAAGTCGAAGAAGAACTCAGTTGTGGGAACCCAACCATTCGGCGCAGTGATTGGATGCGAAGCGTTCGGTTGGTGCGGTGAACGCCGCAGAACTGCAGACGATGCGGGAATCTATGGAGGTGACCAATGAAGCACATGACAGAACCAGAGCCAACGATGTCCCGCCGTGCGGTGCTCCGAGCCATGGTGGCTGGTGCTACGGCGCCATGGGTGGCTCGTGGGCGGGTCCGAGGAGCCCACGATACGATTGGTGTAGGATTCATTGGCGCCGGCAGTCGCGCCTGTGCTCACATGGGAATGGTGCGTCATCTCAAAGAGCAAGGCGAAGCGGTCGAGTTGGTCGCGGTGTCCGATATCTACCGACCACGCCGTGAGGAGATGGCGCGCAAGTTCGGCATCCCGCGAGTATACTCGACACACCGCGAGCTGCTACAGGATCCCGATGTGGACGTGGTGTGCATTGCGACACCCGACCACCACCATGGATACCAGGCCTTGGATGCAATGGCGGCGGGGAAAGGCATGTACATCGAAAAGCCTCTGACGCATTGGCGTCAAATTGAGCTGACGCTTCGCTTGGTCGAAGCTGCGCAACAGACCCAATGCATCGCGACCGTCGGATGTCAGGCGATGAGTGACCCGGCGTGGAGGCAAATGAAAGCACTCGTGCAGGAAGGTCGGATTGGCCGGCCTTTGTTCGGAGAAACCGGGTACTTTCGCGTGGGCGATTGGGGCGAGCGCGGCATGCCCGTGCCGGACCCGAATGTTCGGCCCGGTCCCGACCTGGATTGGGAGGCGTTTCTCGGCGACGCTCCCCAACGCGAGTTCAACGTGGACCGTTTTTTCCGCTGGCGCCTGTTCGAAGATTATGCGGGTGGGCCGGTCACGGATTTGTTCCCGCACAGCCTCACGCCCCTGGTGGACATTCTCGGGGCGGCGTGGCCCGATGCCGTGACCGGCATAGGGGCCATCCACGTCTATCCCTACGAACTTCGCGAAGTTCCCGACACATTCAACCTCATCGCTAACTACCCAGAGAACATGACGATCGTGGTGATGGGAACTCAGGGGAACGATCACCCGACGACGGTTCAGCGCGGCGCCGGCACGCGGTCGCCAGTGGTTCGCGGCACCGAGGGAACGTTGACCATTGCTCCTTCCAACCGGGCGATCCAGTTCATGCCCGTGCGGGCTCCGGGGGTCTCGCGGAAACCGGAAGAGTTTCCGATCCAAGGGCACGAAGACAACGTGGAAATGTGGCGCGACCTTTTCCGTTGCGTACGCGAGCAGCGCCCTACAACCATGTGTCCCATCGAACTCGCTGCGCGCGCACAACTCGTGTTGCAGTTGGCGATGTGGTCGCACCAACGGCGGCGCATGGCTCGATACGACGCGTCCACCCGGCGCTGGGAAGTGTAGGCGCCGCCGTCGGACAGTAGCGGACGGATTGGGCCGCCGTGCGGCTAAGAGTTTGGCCGCGACGGGGACGTGGCGTTTCCGTTGTCTTTCCGAGGTTTGGACAAAATTGCGCCATCGTCGTCCAAGGCTTGGACGGCATAGAATGCGCGGTGGGGAACTGGAACTGCGTGTGATGGGGGCTGGGCGATTTGTCCGTAAACGGCGTTTACCGTCGCCGGCGCGTCGGAGGGTCGGTATGGCCCCTGGCCGCCGGACTGCAGTGTTCAAGGCCTTGGGCCTACAGCGCGGGCCGACGATGGTTCGGAGAACTCCCCACGCGCCTGGGCAACAACGACGAGGCACTCAACGAGCTTTGGACCTGTTGCGCTCGATCGAGTGCGGTCGCCGGTACGTCGCTAAGTGGATGACTCTTGAAATGCGGAGGCGGACCGCTCGGCTGGGTCCGGTTTTCCATTCCCAAGGGCAAACACGGCGATGATTGGTTGGACGGCGACCACAGTCCGTTTTCGGGTGGGTGTGGGCGCCTGGGGAGCTCCTGGAGCGCGGCTGGAAGCCCTGGTAGCCGCGGCGCCCACGATCCGGAGAGGACGGCAAAGTGCCCGGTGGGGGCGCAGAGTGCGGGCTCTTCCGAGTGTTCAAGACCTTTGGGAGATTGGCTAGAATCAGCTTGCATTGGGACGAGCGCTCTGCATGATGAAGGCATGAGCGCGGCCCACATGGTGCAGGATCCTAGAACCCTCAACCGTTCCGTCCACCTCGGCCGAAGGGATGCGTTGGTGGAACGGGCGGTGGAACTTCTCGGACAGCCTGTCGACCACCTGGAGGTGGGGGGCCGCCTCCAGCACGTGCGAACGGTGATGGAATACCTCGAGCGCGCTCTGCGCGAGCAGGAACTCGCTGCGCGAGGTCATCCGGTTGCGGAGCTTGAGCGGGATTTCATTCGGTTTCTGCGGCTGATGCTGGACAACGTCCGTTCAGCGGCGGCGTTTTTGGAGCAGCAGGCCCATCTGGAGGCAAGCGAAGATTCCTTTCTGAGCAGCTTTCTGGGAGTCTCCCGGGACGAAATCACGCTGTCGGCCATCAACTATCGGCGTCTGGCTCTGGATGTGCTTTCCGGACTTTGGCAGTTGTTGCGCCTGCTATACGTTCCCTACCGCAAACTGCGGGAGTTGAACGACTCGGAGCTGAGCGACGAGGATCGCGCGCGCTACCAATTGGCGCACGAGGCACTGCGCGAAGAACTTCGGACGAGCAGGCCTTGACCGTCGGCGCCGCATTGACAAATCTGGCCTCGACCGTAGCTTGATCCCATGGAGCATTTGGATGGTCGGTTCATGATCGAGGGCGTACGTTCAAGCTCGCCGGCGGGATTGCACCCGTCCCCGCGGGGCCCGAAGCCGGAGTGGTTGCGTAAGCCGTTGGTGCACGGCGACAGCCTCGTGCGCCAGGCCGTGCGGCGGAACCGGTTGGTCACGGTCTGCGAAGAAGCCCGCTGTCCGAATCGTCACGAATGTTGGGCCCACCACCGAACGGCCACCTTCATGGTGCTAGGGGAAGTTTGCACTCGGAATTGTCGGTTTTGCAACGTGCGGTCGGGGCGACCGGCTCCGCCAGATCCAGGAGAACCGGAGCGCGTGGCGCGGGCCGTGGTGGACCTCGACTTGGACTTTGTGGTAGTGACGATGGTCTCGCGGGACGATTTGGCGGATGGCGGGGCTTCGCACGTGGCCGCAACCGTTCGGGCGATCCGCGCGGCTCGGCCGGGATGCCGGGTCGAGGTGTTGGTGTCGGATTTCCGAGGAAATCCTGCAGCGGTCGAAACGCTGCTGGCATCTCGTCCGGATGTCGTCGGGCACAATCTCGAAACCGTGCGGCGCCTGACGCCAATGATTCGCTCGGTGGCCTCGTACGAGCGATCGCTAGAGGTGTTGAAGCTCGTTCGGGAGGTATGGCCGGAGGCCATTACAAAATCCGCGCTGATGGTGGGGCTGGGGGAAACGATGGACGAAGTCGTTGGGGCTATGGAAGACCTCCGAGCGGCCCAGGTGGATTTGCTGGCGATTGGGCAGTACTTGCAGCCGACGCGGCGACATGTGCCGGTCCAGCGGTATTGGCCTCCCAGCGAGTTTACGCAGCTGGCGCGCGAAGCGCATCGGCGCGGGTTTGTTCGTTGTGTGGCGGGCCCGTGGGTGCGTTCTAGTTATCGGGCCGACGAACTGTACGCGGCGGCCCTACGCTGGCGTGGGCTGCGCGGCAGTGCGGCTGGGCCGACACGGTCAGCCGAACACGAAGGGCCAGGCGGCGCGCGCGGCCCAGAAGGCGCCGAATGTGGCCACGGCTGCGTGGCATACGAGGACGATCCCTCGCAGCGATCGGGGAGTCAGCCATGACCGCCCGGTAGCGACCACCGCCGCCACCAAGGAGTACCAGACCAAATCGGCCAGGATGTGCCCGGTAAAAAATACCACCACCGGGATCCAGCCGTGTTCTCGTACGGGTGGGAGCAGGGCCAATCCGACCGTCGCCCACCACAGGATCCAATAGGGGTTGGAAAGGCTAAGCCAACAGCCCAACACCGCAGGGTGGCGCTCTCCGTAGGGCGAGCGCGGGGTGGAGGTCGGTTGTGCCGTGGGGAGGATGAAAGTCGAGGATTCACGGAGCACGGCGCGCCATGACCAACCGCCGGTGATCATCAACACCAAACCTCCTACGATCGTCAATGCACGCTGAATCGGCGCGA
This sequence comes from uncultured bacterium, assembly GCA_900661335.1. GTDB lineage: Bacteria > Verrucomicrobiota > Kiritimatiellia > PWTM01 > PWTM01 > CAACVY01. Next base: position 6,609 of record CAACVY010000019.1, read on the forward strand.
AGGTGAGCCACCGGCTGGCTCCGGCCAGAAGGATGGCGATGAGCGCAAGCTCCAGTACCGCGTGGCCGGCGACGATCCAAGGGCCCGCAGAAAACCCGCGGCGTGCGCTGGACGCAATGGTCGCGGCCAGCACGGGCCCCGGGGACATCGCGCCGGACAGTCCAATCACGAACGCCATCATTCCGAGTTGCCAGAGGTTCATGTCGAGCCGATGACGAGGCGCGATCCACGACGCCACCGGTGCAGATACGATACAAGAACTTCTCGGGTCCGTCAGTCGGTTGTGGATCCGACTGTGTTCGTTTCTCGGCCCGCCAAAGTTCGCGCAGAACCGTTGCGGGGCCGGCGCGTCCGGTGTGCGCGGGGGAACCTTCATCGCTGAGCCGAACTCATGAGGCTTGCGAATTTCTCCCGAGAGCGTACAGTGGGCACAGGCGCGAGTGCGCGCAAATTAGGAAGAGAGGGAATAGAACCATGCGACGGTATTCGCGAGTGGTCGGCGCAGTGGTGCTAGCGGGTTTGCTTGCGGCGGCGGCGCCGAGTCCAGCAGTCAATACTCAACGAGGCGGCATCATGGGTTTCATTGCTGGGTGCTGCTTTGGGGTGCGTGCGGCCGGTGCGTACAACGACGGCAAAGAGATTCACTGGCGGGAGTGGGTGATGCTCATTCCTTACGTGAACATTGTCTTCGCGATTTGGAACGGCGTGGACGGCGCCAACGGCACCACGACCGCGGAACTGGCACAACGGTACGGCTCGGCGTACTATTGAACCGCGAAAGGAGACGACATTGAAAAAATTGTTGGCTGGTGTGTTGGTGGCGGTGATTCTCGCCGTGCAAGCCCCTGCGGCGGCTCCTGCCAAGTCCCGTGGCGGTGTGATGGGCTTCATTGCTGGGTGCTGCTTTGGGGTGCGTACGGCCGGTGCGTACAACGACGGCAAAGAGATTCACTGGCGGGAGTGGGTCCTGCTCATCCCGGTTGCGAACATCGTCTTTTCTATCTGGAACGGAATTGACGGTGCCAACGGATGGACCACCAAGGATTTCGCCACGCAGTACGGTTCCACGTATTACTGATCCTCACCTCCGGCGTCTTCTTCGGCGATCCATGGCACCTCGTGCGCGCGGGTGAGGCCACATCTCTACGTGCCGAGGACGCTCCTGTGGCGTGCTTGCTCGCGCAGCAACTTCAGGAAGATGGGCTTTCGGAGCGAGCGGCACGGGAGCTGCGGCGCGCGGGATTAGCGGTATCCCAGCCACCCTCCCGCGAGCGAGAGCTGCGAGGTTCCTATACATTCAATCTCGGCGGCTGGGTGGTCCGAGTTGTGGTGGAGTTTTATCGGGAGTGGATACGTCCCGCGATTGGGTCGCGATGTTCGCTCTCGCCGAGTTGTTCCGAGTACTTTTTGACCGCTGGGCGCCGACACGGATGGTGGGCGTTTCCGATGATGGCCGATCGGCTGGTCCGAGAGCCCGGATTAGTCAGCTCCGCCCCAGATCCGAGCCAGCGCGTGTCCGACCCAGTGGACGATCACGATCGGTGGTTCGCGCGCTTGCCATCGTCGCGCTGTGGTCGGTAGTCGTTGCGCGCGGCGTAGCGGAGGACCGAGCAGCGGTCCTTCGGTTGGCTCTGGACCTTTCGCAGTCCGGCGACCATGCGGGCGCGGCCGTGGAGTACCGTCGGCTGGCGCTGGTGGACGAGATGTGCAATCGCGCTGCATGGGAATGGGCGGCGGCTTGGCATCACTGGCGTGCGGGCGAATGGAAGCCCGCGGACCGGATGTTGGATCGCGCCGAGGAGCATGCGTTGGAGGTGTTGCCGTTGCGGTTGTTGCGGGGAGAGGTGGCTCGCTCTTCGGGCGATGCGCTGGCGGCGGCGTTTTTCTGGCGGGCCATCGGCGAAGATGCCAGCAGTTCCCACGAGGCGCGCATCGTGTCGCTCCGAATGGCTGCCGCGGAGTTGGCCCGGGAAGGCCGGTGGAGCGAAGCGGCCCAAGCCTTGCAAGAATCTTCCAAGAACGAACAGGATCGCCTTGAAGTGCTCGACCGAGCCCGGCGGATGCCTGTGAAGCGGCCGTGGTTGGGAGGTTTGCTCGGAGTCATCCCGGGATTGGGTTACGTCTACTCCGGCGAGTACGCCAACGGTGCGCGGTCCTTCCTTTTGAACGCAACATTCATCACGTTGATCGTGCTCGCCGCGCGGGACGAAAACTGGGCAGGTGTCGGGGTGGCGGGATTCTTCGAGATCACATGGTACACCGGCAGCATCTATGGAGGCGTGGATGCTGCCCACCGTTGGAACCGGCAGCAGCGGGAGCGCGTGGCGGCGGAAATTCGCGGCAACGCCGATTGGTTCTGGGACGAACCAGCGTTGCCGCTGATCCGGCTCCAGTTTCGGTACTGAGAATCGCGGAGCGGACCAGCGTCGCGCAATCGTGCGCGCTTCGGTGTCACCCGTAGACCATCCGACGGCTCTGCCCGCGGTCTCTCGATTTTACTGCACTACGTGACCGCACTTGCTGAGCTAACGTGCGCTTGTGGACCGACCCGTGATGCTTGGAATGGCCCATCGTGTGTAGGACTGGCACTGCGTTCGCTCGCGGCGAGGACTCGCCCAAAGTGGCGTGCGTGGGGCGAAATTCACCAGAGCGACAGCAAGGTGCCAGGCACGGACGCGCCAGAGCGAAATCGAGCTGTCAGGCACGAACGCGAGGCCAAAACGCTGAGCAGATTGCAAAGTTCAAAGTTCGGCCCAGCGCCGCTGCTGGCATGCTCCCGGCATCTGGCTAGCCGCTCGGGTGGGTGCGCGTGGGCATCGTGGCGGGGATTTCCAGATTGCCGGTGAACAACGCGCCGGCCCGACCCGTCAGCCACAGGTAGTGGTCGCTTGGAAGCCCTTCGTAGTCTACGAAGGGGCAGCGTTCTGTGCAAGGGGGGTCATTGACGCACGGGAAGATCGCCGTTCCTTCGTCCACTTCGTCAAACATCGCCACGTACGCGCCGCGCAATCCTGTGTGCTGGATGGCATAGAACTGGCTCCAAAGGAATTGCCCTTTTCCACGCGGGATTTGGTTGAGAGGGGCCGTTTGGCCGTGCATGCGTTTGAGATTGTGCCAGCTGAACCCAGGAAATACCACCGGAAGAAAATCCACCCCTGCAGAACGGCACCACGCGACGTCTTCTTGCCAATGTGGAAGGACCCGTGTGGTAACCTCCTCGCTGCTTCGGTAACGTCCAACAGACCACGGTAAGATGACCTCCACACTGCGCAAAATCTCGTGCAACGCCGGTTGTTGGACGGCGTCTCTTCGCAAGGAGCGCCAATAGAAGGGCACGCCCACCAAAACCGCGCAACGCCCGCCGCGGTCACTGCGAAAGGCGGTGATCAGCTCTCTGCATTCGTCCAGGCTGTAGGCGCGATCGTCAGAAAAGCCGACACCCCAGACGGCCACGAGTAACCGCCCACGGTGTCGAACGTACCAAGGGTCGTCGTCCAGGGCGAACTCGCGACGAACGGAATTCCAGTCTTCCAAAGCGCGCAGCGGGCCGCCCGCGCGTAGGCCGCTCAGGTCATACATGACACCCCAGTAGCGCCGCGTTGCGTGTGCAGCGTCCCGAGCGAATCGAAGGACGCGGTGGGTCGCCGCCGCATGGGGCTTGGATGCAAGCCCAGTCACGAACCGTTGGATCCACGCGCCCGTGATGCCGTACCGTTGCATCCACTCGAAATGCGTGCGCACCGTCGTGGCACGATGCGAACTGAAGACGCAGGCCACGCGACCATCCGGGTGCCGGAACGCTGTGGGAACACGGTCCTCGGCGGGCAACCCGCTGACGTCGGGCCACAAGTCCACCGTGCAGTGGTCTGGGTCGAATCGCCCTTGATGTCCCCAGTGCACCCAGCCGAGATTGGAGCCGTCGTCGGGGGTTCGGAACCAACCCTGATATCCAACCCAAGCGCCTCGAAGAGCTATGTCCCCGGGGCTGGCGGCCGGTGTGGCGCGTGTCACGTTGGCCAATGTGGCAAGGCCACTGTGAAGGAGAAAGGTTCGGCGGTGCATCGCGAGAAGGCCCATTCCAAGCTCAGCCTTGGGTGTTCTTCCTGGCGCGAGGTTGCGTGCCCGATGTCGGAGTTTCCGGTCGCCGGAACTCGCGCCAGCGGTGCAGTTCGTTTTCCAAGCGCTGGACAGATCGGAGCGCTTCTGGATCCAGTTGCTCGCGAGGTACCGGTCGTCGTTCGTCGAAGTCTTCGCACCACCGATACAACTCCCCCGACGCGTACAGCTTCCATTCGGCGGTCATGGCCCATTCACGCAAGGGGGTTTGTCCAGGCCGCGGACAGTACCACATGTACAGTACATCGCGCGGAGGTTGTGAGGAGTTGCCCCTCAACAGGGAACTGAAACTTCGGCCGTCGAAAGGCTCGGAGGGACTGGGCTGGATGCCCGCAAAGTCCAGCAGAGTCGCCGGAACGTCCACGGCACCGACCAAGCTGGACACGACGAGTCCCGCGGGAATGGTTCCGGTCCAGCGGACGAGGAGCGGAACATGGGTTCCTCGGCGAGTTGTTTCTCCCTTTCCGCCACTGTAGGGTTGACCGCGCCACTGTGTAACGATGCCCTTGGCTGTGCCATTGTCGCCCAGGAACACAATGACGGTGTTGGTTCCCAGGCCCTCGCGATCCACGGTTTCGACCAGACGTCCCACCAGTTGGTCCATGTACTCCACCATCGCCTGGAAGTACTTGGGGTTGCTTCGCTGTTCCCCCCGTGCGGCGGGATCCCAGTCGGGGTGGTTGGGCGGTGGTTGAAACGGAGCGTGAGTCAAGAGCATCGGGTAGTAGAGGAAGAACGGTTCGGTGCGTGGTTTGGCGACGAACTCCCGTGCGTACGCGGAGAGAAGGTCGGGGCCGTACTCCCCTGAGTCGAAGTCTTTTTCTACACCGTTGAGCTCGAGCCCAGGGTTGGCATACCTCGGCGGGCGACGGGTATGTTGCCACAGGTAATACTCGTCGAAGCCGAGCCGTCGCGGCAAGTCGGGTTCATGGCCCAGCTGCCATTTGCCCACGGCGGCGGTAGCGTATCCCGCGGCGTTCAGCCGTTGGGCGATGGTCGGCACGTCGGGGCGGATCTGGCCGAACTGCGTGTAGTGCCGCACGCCGTACAGTCCGGTGAGAATCTCGACCCGGGTCGGTGTGCACAAGGGGAGGACGTGGCATTCAGTGAACCGCGCGCCCTCCTCGGCCAGGCGATCCAGATGGGGCGTCCGATAGGACTCCGCCCCGTTGACGCTCAAGCACTCGTAGCCGAGATCGTCGGCGAGAATCAGGATTAAGTTGGGCGGACGCGCCGGGAGCGCCGGCGCAAAGACGAGCAGTCCTAGCGCAGCCCACTGCCACGCGAGCGAGCGCGGGGAGCCGCCGACACGAGCGCGACTGCGTTTCGACGGCCCAGCCCGATCCGCGCCGAGGTCGGGTTGCAGTAGCTGACCCCTGCGGCTAACAATGAACGGGCAGTGCAACGCATTCGAGGACATCATGGGCATGACTCCTTTGCCGCGTTTTTATAACACGCTGACCCGGCAGGTCGAACCTTTCGAGCCCATGGACGGCCGGACGGTACGCATGTACACGTGTGGTCCCACGGTGCACGACTACGCCCACATCGGCAACTTCCGGGCGTACGTGTTCGAGGATCTGCTGCGGCGGTTCCTGAAGTTCCACGGCTGGGGCGTGATCCAAGTGATGAACCTGACCGACGTGGACGACAAAACGATCCGCAAGTCTCGCGCCGCCGGCATGTCGCTGAAGGAGTACACGCAGCGTTACACCCAGGCGTTTTTCGAAGACCTCGACCAGCTGCGAATCGAGCGGGCGGAGCACTATCCAGCTGCCACCGAGCACATTCCGGACATGATCCGACTCATTGAGCGATTGATCGAGAAAGGCTATGCCTACCAGTCGCCGGACGGTTCGGTGTATTTCAGCATTGCGCGGTTTCCCACCTACGGCCGCTTGGCACGGTTGGATCCCGCGTCGTTGCGGCCCGGAGCGCGCGTGTCGCAGGACGAGTACGAGAAAGACAACGTGGCCGACTTCGCGCTGTGGAAAGCCTGGGACGAAGCCGATGGCGACGTGGCTTGGGACTCGCCTTGGGGGCGCGGGCGTCCAGGTTGGCACATCGAGTGCTCGGCCATGAGCATGAAATATCTCGGCGAGACCTTCGATATCCACACGGGTGGGCAGGACAACATCTTCCCTCACCACGAGGATGAAATCGCGCAGAGCGAGGCGGCGACTGGGCATCCGTTTGTTCGCTTTTGGCTCCACTGCGCGCACTTGATCGTGGACGGTCGGAAGATGTCGAAGTCCCTGGGGAACTTCTACACCTTGCGCGACTTGCTGCAGCGCGGGTGGACTGGTCGCGAGGTGCGCTACGTGTTGTTGACGACTCATTACCGGCAACATCTGAACTTCACCTTCGATTCTCTGGATGCCGCACGAGCCGCACTGGCACGGCTGGACGATTTTCGGGCACGGCTAGACGGTGTTGCAGGTACGGTTCCACCGGCATCGCTGCCAGTTTGGGCGGCCGATGCGGACGGAGCGTTTCACGAAGCATTGGCCGATGACCTGAACATTTCGGCCGCCATGGCGGCGTTGTTCGATGTCGTCCACGAGGGCCACCGGGCTATGGATACCCGCTCCTTGCCCGCGGCCGAGGCGGCGGCCGTACGGGCCATGCTCCAGAACTGGGACCGCGTCCTTGGCATTCTGCGACCCGACGAAACTGAACCCAGTCCCGACGTGGTAGAGTTGGTCCGGCGACGTGAGGAAATGCGCGCTGCGCGCCAATGGGCCGAAGCGGACCGCTTACGCGCGGAAATCCTCGCGCGCGGTTGGACGGTGCAGGACACGCCCCAAGGACCACGGCTGCGACGGAGGTGACCAGTGCGGCGAGGGCGATTCATCTCTTTGGAAGGGCCAGAAGGCTGTGGTAAAAGCACGCACGCACGATGGCTGGCCGAGCGGCTGGAACGCGAAGGCATCTCGGTGGTGTTGACCCGTGAACCTGGTGGCACGCCGATCGGCGAGGCGATCCGGGAGCTGCTCCAGCACCGCACATTTCCGGATCCGATCTGCGCGGAAACCGAAGCGCTGTTGTTTTCTGCCAGCCGGGCGCAGTTGGTGCGACAGGTGATCTTGCCAGCCCTGGCCCAGGGGCGGTGGGTCATCGCCGATCGGTTCATGGACTCGACCACGGTGTACCAGGGATATGCACGCGGGTTGGACCTCAGACGAATCGAGATGTTGCATCGGATCGCGGTGGGCGAGGCGATCCCGGATTTGACGATCGTGCTGGACGTCGACGTGGAAACTAGTGCGCGGCGGCTGCACGAACGGTATGGAACGCACGGGGCCACCCTGGACCGGCTGGAGCGGGAGGACCGTGCGTTCCACGAGCGCGTGCGAGCCGGTTACCACGATCTGGCCCAGCGCGAGCCGCACCGAGTTCGGTTGATTTCTTCCGTGGGCGAGCCGGGCCAAGTAGCGGAGCAAATCTGGCGAGAGGTGTGGAATGCCTTGCGATGATTCGGTTCGCGGCGCATTGAACCAGTTGCGCGTGGCCTGGCGCGAGGGACGCTTGGCTCACGCGTATCTGATCGTAGGTTCTCCGCGAGGGATCGGAAGGGACCTGGCGGTGGCCGCGGCCCAACTAGTCTTGTGTACGGCCGCGGAACCTCCGTGCGGGACATGTCGGAACTGCCGTCTGGCCGGAGAGCTCGCGCATGCAGACGTCCATTGGCTGGAACCCGAAAGCCGAAGCCGCCAGATTACGATCGGGGACCCGGACAAACCGGACCAAGACCCTGGTATTCGCTTCGGATTGATCGAGCCCTTGGTTCGTGCGTCGGTTGAGGGCGGTTGGAAGGTGGGCGTAGTTCTCGCAGCCGATCGCATGACGCTTCCAGCCGCGAACGCGCTACTTAAAACGCTGGAGGAACCTCCCGCTCGGACGCTCTTGCTTCTGGTCAGCGACGAACCGCAGCGCATTCCCGCGACGATTTTATCTCGGTGTCAACGCGTGGTTCTTCGGGGCGTTTCCGATGGAGTTCCTGCAACCTGGCGAGCTCGCATCTTCGACTTATTTGCCCAAGCATCGCGAATGAGCGGAGAGTTGGAGCGAATGGCGCTGGTGGCGCAATGGGTTCGTTTGCTGGAGGAATTGGAGGCAGATTGTCAGCAATCCGTGCGCCACGAAAGTGGGGAGGCTTTGGATGCGGACACTCGAGAAGCCCGGGCTCGGGCGCTGTACTTAGAACTTCGTCGGGCCATTCTGCGTGAATGGATGCAGTGGGAGCGCGACGTGTTGATCGTGAAACTGGGCTTGCCACGGGATCTCCAAGTGTTTTCTGAACGGCAATCGGACCTCGAAGCGGAGGCGACGCAGTCTCGTGTGGGCGATATTGAGCGCCGACTTGAAGGGATCGAGCTCATGGACCGTCGGCTCCAGTTGAACATGTCCCCGGCGACAGTGCTCTCCGCGTTTCTTCGGCAATGGCGGGCGGCAGATCGAGTGGCGTAGGCCAGGGGGCGCGAATTGGCGAGGGGACGGGTGGTGTGGAAGGTCGAGGGCTCATCGGCTCGCGCGAGGGGTGGAGAAGGCGACGCGGGATATCGAAGTTCGGCCAATGAAGGGAACATCGAGCGTTCCCGTGGTGAGTGTCGTCCTGCCGTGCCGAAACGCGGCCCGGTACCTTGACGAAGCCCTGCAAAGCATCCACGCCCAGACGTTCCAGGACTGGGAGTTGGTGGTGGTGGACGATGGATCCACAGATGGCACGGCGAATATACTGGGCCGGTGGGTGCGACGGGACCACCGAATCCGATGCGCGGTCAATTCGGGACCCGCGGGGATTGTCGGTGCGCTCAATACCGGTTGGAAGGCCGCGCGGGGTGAACTGATTGCGCGGATGGATGCAGATGACGTGGCGCATCCGAACCGGTTGGCTCGTCAAGTCGCATACCTCGAATCCCACCCGGAGGTGGCGTTGGTCTCGTGCCAAGTGGATCTGCGAGCGGAAGGCGGGAGTTCACCAGGGTGGGAGAGGTACATCCGTTGGTGTAACTCGTGCATCGAGCACGAGGACATTGTACGGGGAATGTTCATTGAAAGCCCGTTGCCCCACCCGAGCATCCTAATTCGCCGCTCTTGGCTTGCGCGAGTAGGTGGCTACCGAGACGCGGGTTGGGCGGAAGACTATGATCTTTGGTTCCGGCTGTGGCGCATCGGTGCTCGGTTTGGCAAGGTGCCGGAACGATTGCTCATTTGGCGTGATCATCGCGAGCGGTGGAGTCGACGCGACGCACGGTATAGCCCCGAAGCATTCCGACGACTCAAGGCGCACATGTTGGCACGGATGGTGCTCGTGGGACGCGATGCACTATTCATTTGGGGGGCGGGCCAAGTAGGTCCAAGGATTGCGCGGCATCTATCGGAGGAAGGCTATGTGCCGGAGGCGTTCGTAGATATCGATCCGAAGAAGATCGGACGAACGCGTCGATGGCGTCCGGTCCTTTCGCCAGAAGAGTTTCGGTCACAGTGGAGTCGCTTCCGGGTTCCGCTTTTGTTGGCTGCGGTTGGAACACCCGGAGCGCGGGAGGAGATTCGGACCCGGCTGGAACAGTGGGGGATGGTCGAAACGAAGGATTGGTGGGCGGTTGCTTGAGCGAGTGACCAAATCAAAGGGGCGGGCGGCTGGAGGGAGGAGGAGGGGACTTACCGCCCGCCCCGTGGAAATCTTACTAGAGTTATTATAGCACGGTCCCCTGCGTTGTGCCAGTCCGCCGCGGCGGCTTGGACGGAGGAACGGTCTGAACGTTGATTTTCACCCGCTGCAGGAGCCGTTCCACCCACTCGCGATACTCCTTGGGAATGGTGCCGATCTCCTTGTCGTTGTTGATCGGGCCTTCGAAGACCGTAGTTCCGTCCTTGACGATCTTCGCACGTCGGTCGCCATCCTGGATGGTGACGGTGACGCTGGTCCCATCGCGCGCTTCCGTGACCGTGGCGGACGCACTCGTCTGCAACTCGACACGCGGGCTAGGTTTCGCCCGAGGTTCGGGTGCAGCCTCGGGTACTTCTCCTTCGGGTTCGTCGAACGGACGTCCGAAGCTGCGCCACCAGCGACGGTGGAATTGTTCCATCCACCGTTGCATATCCTCTGGCGTCCACGCGCGAATCCCGGGAACGAACGGGGGCTCGAACTGGCCACGCCCCAGCGTCAGCGGAGGGAGTTCTGAGGCATTCCGCGATCCTAGTTTGACCTCGATGGTCTGTGTTTTGCCTTCCCGATGGACGGTCAGGCGCGCGGTCTCCCCAGGCCGTTCCCGGCGGACCAACACCGCCAACTGCTCGGGCGTGACGAGGATTTGATCGTTGAACTTCACGAGGATATCGCCCTCTTCGAGCTTGCCCGCGACCGCGCCCTTAGGATCCACGTGGACCACCGCTAGGCCGACGCCCTCCCCTAGTCCGAGGTGCCGGCCCACCATGGGGTCCAAGGACTCCGTGGCAAGTCCAAGATACGCGATTTCACGGGCCGCCACTGTGCCCGCGACCGCGAACACAGCGATCAATACAAGTGAAGGAACTCTAACCTTTGCGACCATGTTGATCACTCCTTATCTATTGCTGTCCGCTTAGTTAGACCACAGCCGCCTGTATTGCGTTCAACGGGGCCGGGTACTCGTGCCAGCGGTCGTCGAACCGAAGTGAGGGCAACGAAACACCGTAGCCAACCCACGAATCTGGCGCCCGATGCTGACGGAGCCCGGGGCCATCCGCATCGAGGTCGGGTTCGGCTGCGTTCCGAGTCCTACAACCTGAGAATGTTGTGAGTCCATTGCCGGCTTCAGTGGGTCGTGCGAAAGCGTCCGGCGATGGTTTTGAGACCGCGCTGTGGGAGGCGGGAGAAGGCGTCAGCTAAGTCGGATCAAGCCGCGTGGAGAGGACGTGCGTGGGAGAATTCGATTGGGTCTGGGCGGTCTGCTGCGCTTGTCTTTTGCGTAGGGTTCGTGTACACGTTGCAATTGTGTGTCGTCCGTTGCATGATCATTCGAGATGGCAACGGGGCGCGATTGAGGAGTTTGAGCCATGCATATGGCAAGCAGGTGGTGGATGCGGTGGGCGGTGTATGCGGTGGTGTGGGTTGGGGTGGAGACCACGTGGGCGCAGGCGCCGGCGCCCGCAGGAGCCAATCCACTTGGGCGAGTGAAGCTGAGCGGTACCTTGGTGCGGACCCCACGCATTCAGGTGCAGAACTACAACTCCGTCAATCCCCCGCGAGCCGACTGGTTCCAGATCGAAGTGCTTTATGAAACACGTCCGGAGTGGGTGGACGAACTCAAGCTCACCTTCTACGTGCTGATGAAGAGCAACGATTCGAAGGAGCCGTTCGTTCTTTTGAAGGGGGAGGATACCTTCATTCACATCGCGCGCGGCGTTCACCGGGCCCACGCCTACGTCCATCCGAGCATTCTTAAGCGGTATGGCAAAGTGGAAGGCTACGCGGTGGAGTTCAGTTCGCAGGGCCGGCCGCTGGGTGCGGAGGCATCCGATCCCAACTACCGGCGGTGGATTCAGCAGTTGGCACCGAAGGATGGCTTCGTTCTGATGCCGCGCGACACGCCGTTTGCGCACCTGGACTCCGAGGCCTTCGAAATGAGCAAGCCCCGGACGGGACAGTGAAGCGATCGGAGATGGACCACGATGCGTTCCGACACGATTTTGGCGTTGGACATTGGTGCCTGCGGGCTCAAGCTCGGTGCGTTCGTGCCCCAGCGCGGAGGCGGGTTGGAGCTGGTGGGGTACGCAGTCCGAGAGCTGGACCCCGATCCGGCCAATGAAGAGCAGCACCTGAGCGAGCTCCATCTGCAGTTGCGCGAAATGCTCGTGGAGATGGGGGTGCCCGCCGGGCGCCCGGTGCTGGTCAGCGTATCGGGCCAGCAAGCCTTCTCCCGGTTCGTAAAGTTGCCCCCGGTCAGCCGCGACAAGATCATCGAGATGGTCAGGTTCGAGGCGCAGCAAAACGTTCCCGTCCCCTTGGACGAAGTCGTGTGGGACTATCAGTTCCTGGGCTCGGGGGCCGGGTCGGTGGACGTGATGCTCGTGGCGATTAAGACCGAATCAGCCGAAAAGATTATCGGCGCGGTGGAGCAAGCCGGATTGCGTCCGGAGCTAGTGGACGTCGCGCCGTTGGCGGTCTACAACGCCGTGCGGTTCAGCTACACGGAGTTGCCCCCGTGCACATTGGTGGTGGACATCGGGGCGCGCGCGACGGACCTGATTTTCATCGAGGTGGACCGGATCTATGTTCGCAGCATTCCGACAGGAGGCAACGCCATTACCCAGCAGATCGCTCGCGAGTTCGAGCTTCCGTTTGCCGAGGCGGAAAAACTTAAGCGGGCGCATGCGTTTGTGGGGCTTGGCGGCGCATACGAAGCGCCGGCGAGTCAAGTGGCCGATAAGGTCTCCAAGACGGTGCGCTCGGTCATGACTCGCCTGCACACCGAGATCACGCGGTCCATCAATTTCTACCGCACGCAGCAATCGGGACAGACGCCGGGGTTGGTATTGCTCACGGGGGGCTCGTCGAGCATCACCTACACGGACGAGTTCCTGAAGGAGAAGCTGCAGCTGCCGGTGGATTTCTTCAACCCCTTCCAAAACGTGTCCGTGTCGCCATCGTTGGATGTGGCCGAGGTGGCGAAGCATGCCCACTTGATGGCGGCCGTGGTCGGAGCGGCCCTGCGCAAGCACCTGACGTGCCCGATCGAGATCAACCTCTTGCCGCCACGCCTGGTGGCCATGCAACAGTTCCGGCAGCGGCAGCCATTCATCATTGGTGCGGCGATCGGGCTGGTCGTGCTGCTCGGGTTGTGGGCCGTAGGCCTGCAGCGGCTCAGCGAGATGAGCCGTCAGCGGTTGCAGAAGATCCGAGGCCGGCTTCAGGAACTGCAGGCCGTTGAGGCTCGGTTGAAGGAGCACGAGGATCGGATTGCCCAAATCAAGGAATACTTGGATGTCCTCGCGGCGTTACCGCCGCAACGTACCCAGTGGGCGCAGATCTTGGCGGATGTCCGGTCCCGATTGCAGGATGGGATGTGGATCGTTCGCTGGACTCCGTTGCGCGCGGGTGAAAGTTCAGCCGGAACCGAACGCGGGCCCGTCGCCGAGGCAGTGGTACCAGGGTTGCCCGTGTTGCCAGGACGATCGGCGCCAGCTGTGTCTGGGACCGCACACAGCAATGTCATCGAGGCCATTGAGATCACAGGCTACGCGTATGTGGACAAGGTGCAGCAAGAGGACATCGTCAAGCTGCGGGACCGTTTGCGGGAGTCGCCGTTCTTCGACCCCGCACGGACGGAGATCGTCGCCACGCCGATGATGGCGAAGGATGACTTCGTCCGCGAGTTTACGTTGCGCCTAGTGCTTAAGAACCCCATCGCACCATGAAACTGCGTCTGTACCTATCTGTTCTAATTGTGGGGGCCGTCGCGGCGGTGGCGGCGATCGTGTTGGCCGTCGGGCTAATTCGACTGTCGAGTAGCTACCGGCAGGTCCAAGCCAGCCTCGACGAGACTGACCGAGCCTTGAAGCAACTGGCATCCCGACGGCCGTTCCCCAACGAGGAAAACGTAGCCTTGGCGGCGACGAACCGCGTCAAGATCGAGAGTTTTTTTGCGACTGTTCTCGATCGGTTTTCGAAGAACCAGTACGAGCCGCCGGAGATCGAGCCCGCGCGGTTTCCACAATTACTCCAGCGGGCGATCGCTTCCATGAACCGGGCTGCGTTGTCCAACAACGTGGCCATTCCGCCTGATCGTTTCATGTACGGCTTTGATCGGTACGAACGCGGCCAGCCGCCGAGAAAACAAGACATTCCACGGCTGGCTCGGCAGCTTCATGGCATCGAGACGATTACGCGTGCAATCTGCGCAGCCAAGATCCGCGAATTGATCGCGGTCGAGCGGCATGTGTTTGAAGATGAGGGACCTCGAGCTCCAGGAGTGGACGAGGGAGTAACGCCTCCACCCCAGACCCCAGCGGCCGCGGGGTACAAGGAAGATCCTCATAAGTTGTTCGTGCGCGAACGGTTCTTGTTTGAATTTCGCGCCCGCGAAAGTTCGATCTGGGAAATTCTGGACACTTTACCGCGCCTTCCCGTGTTCTGTGTGGTGTCTGGTATTGAGTTAGAAAACGAGGCGCCACGGCCCGTAGCGGTGAATCCGGCCGACGGGCAACGGATCGTGCCTGGCGGCGAAGCGGGGGGCACTCCGCCGGCCGAGCTCCCGGTGCCTGCCCGAGCGGGTGTCCAACCGAGGGGGCCCGAAGTGGTGGAAGTGGTTCCGGCCACCCCATCTCGGCCACGGCCCTTGAAGCACGAAGAACGAACCGTGGCCGGCCTAGCTGAAACAGTCAAGGTGCGCCTCGCGGTGGATTTGTACACGTTCCGTCGGCCTGAAGGCGAGCAGACGACGAAGGAGACAACACCGTGAAGTGGGCTTCTCGCTTCGGTTGGATTTCGCGCAACTACGACACATTGGCGTTGGCCGTGGCGATGGTCGCGATCGCCGTGTCCGCCGTCCATCTTGCCGGCCGGGTGAGCGCTTTGGCGACTCGGTTGGAACGGTTGGACCAGCCTGTTCGGGCCCGACCCGAGCAAGGGTTTCAAGAGCTGGATTTAACAGTGTATTCGAACGCGTTGACCCAGCTTGAGAATCCAATCCGGGTGGGTGAAGCGACCAATCGAATGTTCATGAGCGAACTCCGCGTGTTTTGTATTCAGTGCGGCAAGTGGATTCCATTTGCGGCGTTGCAGTGCCCGTTTTGTAAGGCGGAACAGCCACCCCCGCCGTCGCAGGAAGCCGATTCCGATAAAGATGGTTTGCCCGACGTGTGGGAGGAAGCACGCGGGTTGGATCCGTACAATCCCGACGATGCGCGGCTCGATCACGATGGGGATGGGTTCTCTACCTTGGAGGAGTACCGCGCCGGTACAGATCCTCGGGACGCATCGAGTACCCCGCCCGTCCTGACGAAGTTGCGCCTGAAGGAAATTCGTACCCAGTCGTTCCGGTTGCGCTTTGTCGCGATCCAGCGGATCCCGGTAGGGGGGCGCACCCAGGAAGTCTTTCAAGTCAACGCGCGCACATTGGAACGCAGCTACTTCGTGCGCATCGGCCAGACTGTGGAAGGATACACGGTGGAGTCGTACGACCGCGCGACCGATACATTGACCCTACGCAAGGGCGACACGGTCAAGCGGTTGGGCCGCGGCAAGATCATTGATGATGATCAGCTGATCGTGCACTTGGTCTTCTTGTTGGACGGCACGGTGATCGTGACCCGAGTGGGCGAAGAGTTCCAGGTGCGCGATCAGACGGCCGTGGTGAAGGAAATTGCACACGACCGCAAATCGGTGAACATCGCCACGCCCGACGGTAAATCGTTCTCCGTCACATTCCCGACATCGGACGAAGAGATGGAGATGCGGTTGAGAATGAGTGCCCCATTGGGGGCGCCAGTCGAATCGCCGCAAAGTGGAGTAGGTGGGGCGCCGACAAGGGCGCCCGCGGCATCCCCCGCGGGGCAGCCCCGCCGAGACGTGCCTGTGGGGCCATGAGGGAGCGCGAGTGTTTGACAGTGGAAAACTTTTTTCCGAGTATAGAGCGCAAGCTGAACGGCGAGCCTGGTGGGCTATCGCCAACATAAAAAGGACATCGTGGTTCGGAGGTTCGAGATGAAGCAACGCAACGTGTGGCCTTGGGTTGGGGTGAGCATTGTGGCCGGCATGCTCTGTTGGATCGTGGCCGAGGCGGACGAGGGGTCAAGCCTGCAACAACTCTTGAGCAGTCTGGGCCCGGTGGGCACTCGAGGTAGAGGTGCGCAACTGGCGCAAGCTGACACACCGCCACCGGCGCCGCAACCAAACCTTGAAAAGCTTTTGAACGAATCACCCGCTCCGGCTGCGCCAGCTGCGCCGCAGGCTCCCGAGACTCCTGAAGTTCCTGCCGCGCCCCAGGGGCCTGCGCCGACCCCAGAAGCCGTCCCGGCGGCCCCCGCGGCGCCTGCGATGCCGGCTGCCCCTGAGACGCCCGTAGCGCCCGGAGCTCCCCAGACGCCTGAAGTTCCCGCCGCGCCCCAAGCACCAGCGCAAACTACGGAGGCCGCTCCGGCGGCCGCCGCGGCTCCTCCGGCTCCCGCCAGTGATTTGGAAAAGCTGATGTCGGAAGCGGCTCGGCCCGCGGAAGCTGCAGCAGCGGCCCCAGCGCAGCCGGCTGTGGCCCCAGCCGCTGCGGAAGCCGCGCCAGCCGCACCTGCCAAACCGCCGTTGTCGCCTCAAGAATTGGAAGAACAGGAGCGAGTCCGCCGGCAAGCGGAGGAACGAGAGGGATTACTCGCGTTGTCCGCCGCCCAAGAGGCGATGAGGCTCGGGGATTACCAGAAGGCCTTGGATCAGTTCCAGGTGGCGATTGGGAAGATCCCCTTGAGACCTCAAACAGAGGAAGCCATTCAGCGCGCCCGGGCCGGTCGAAACGAAGCAGCCCTAAAACTGGGTGCGAGTAACTACGAAACGGCACGAGCGGCAGTTCGGAATCGGAACTGGGATGCCGCCACCAAGGCGATTGCAGAAGCGCGGGCCAAGTTGGGGATGTTGGAAAAGCCCACCGAGGACCAGGCGAAGGAACAGAAACAGTGGCTGAGCCAGTTGGAACGGCTCGAGACCACGGTTCGGGAAGAAGCAGCGCGGCCGGTCCCGATTCGCGAAACACAGCCAGTCCGGGTGAAGGCGTCGGAAAAGGAGTCGTTCTATGACCAAGGACGACAGTACTTTGCGTTGGAAGAGTACGATTTGGCCGAACGCATGTTCGAGCAGGTCTTGCGGTTGGATCCCTATAACCGCGACGCCATGCGGTACTTAAAGAAGATCGAGGAGCGAAGGACCAAAACCGCCGAGCTCCGGCGCGAAGCCACGCGTACCGATTTCGTCAAGGATGTGATGGAGCGTTGGAACCCACCGTTGCGTGCCGCCGTGGCCACCCCACCTCAACCGAAGAAGGAAGAAGGAGAAAGTAAGGCACGGCTGCTGCAGGAGAAAATGCAGAGGTTGATCATCCCTTCGATTGAGTTCATGCAGGCGAACATCGTGGATGTGATCAACTTCTTGCGGGATGCCAGTGAGGCTGCCGATCCCGAAGGTGTGGGGGTGAATATCATCCTGAAGCTGGACACGGCTGCTCCTACCGGCGTGATGCCCGAGGCACCCGCACCAGCACCGGCTGCGACGGCGGATCCTTTCGCGGCCCAGCCCGCGGCGCCAGCGGAACAGCCGCTGGCCACTCCGGCGCCTGAAGCGGCGGCCGTGCCGCGCATCACTCTCAACCTGCGGCGCGTTTCGCTGTTGGATGCGATTCGGTACGTGACGGAAATCGCAAACCTAAAGTACCGAATCGAGGAAACTACGGTGATCATCACGCCTAGGACGGCGGTGGAAGGCACCATCGTGACGAGGCTCTACCCCGTACAGCCGTCCATTATCCAAATCGTGACGACCAAGGCGGAGTCTACCCGTCAGCAAACTCGCGCGGGCGGGGAATTCATCACCATGGGCGGCGGCGAGGTCCAGATGGAACAACAACTGGACATGAAGAAGTTCTTCAGCGACATGGGTGTGCCGTTCCCGCCCGGGACTTCGATTTCCTACAACCCGGCCATCAGCCAGTTGATCGTCCGCAATACGCCGGAAAACCTGGAGATTTTTGAACGAATCCTGGCTGCGCTGGACGTCGTTCCTAAACAAGTGGAGATCGAGGCGCGGTTTGTGGAGATTGCTCAGCAGGACCTCAGCGAACTCGGGTTCGAATGGCTCCTGACGGACAATTGGGAGCTGGCGAATAAGAAAGGCACCGGACCCCTGGAGGCTAGGGAACGCATTCAAGTGAACGCCAACGCGGCGGGCGGTGGCTTTACGCACGGTCTCCGGTACTTCGTTGAGTCGGGCGATCAACTTAACCCGCAGGCACGAACGACGGACAACGCCGGACAGATGAGCGGAAACATCTTAAGTCTATCCAGCATTCTGACGAATCCAGAGCTGACGTTGATTCTCCATGCTTTGGAACGAAAAGGCGGTGCGGACCTCCTATCATCGCCCCGTGTCACCACCCGCAGCGGCGTGAACGCTCAAATCAAGGTCGTCGAGGAGTTCATTTACCCCACGGAGTACGAGCAACAGAGTGTTGGTGACCTGGGCGCAGGATTCCAGATGACGGTCAACCCGATTACAGGACAGGTGATCTCTCCGTACGCATACCGCCCACCATTGCCGAGTAGTTTCGAGACTCGGGAAATCGGTGTTATCCTGAACGTCACGCCGACGGTGGGGCCGGATGGCTACACCATCGACCTGACCCTAGTTCCAGAGGTGGCCGAGTTCGTTCGGTGGATTGACTACGGTCCCGCCGGCTTGTACCCATTGCTGCAACCGATCTTCGCCAGCCGGAATGTGACCACTAGTATCGTATTGTGGGACGGTCAAACGGTGGTCATGGGCGGGTTGATTCGGGACCAAGTCGCCCGAATGGACGATCGAGTTCCTTTGCTGGGTCACGTGCCGGTGTTGGGCCACCTGTTCCGTAGCAAGGGTGAATACAGCCGCAAGCAGAACTTGGTGATTTTCGTCACAGCCCGCTTGGTGGATCCGGCTGGTAATTTGATTAAACCCACGAAGACCAGTTTGGAAGAAATCGCCGAGCGAGCCAAGACCACTGGCGGCACGCCCTGACGCACGCGGAGATTGAGCGGGGACTGCCGGCCTGCATCGGCGGCGATGGGCGGTTGCAGGTTCGCCCAGAGGTGGTGCAGTGTCGGGTTCGGACTTGCTATTATTAGTGGATGCTCACCACTTGGCTTATCGGGCCTTCCACGCGGTTCCCGCTTCCTTGACAGCCCCGAACGGGATGCCCACCGGCGCGGTGTTGGGTGTGGTCCGAAGCGTGCGGGCGCTTCGACAAACCTGGAACCCCACCCACATGGCGATCGTTTGGGATGGCGGGATTCCGGAGGAGCGTCGCAAACTTTGCCCGGACTACAAGGCCCAGCGGCCCCCCATGCCAGACGCTCTGCGCGCTCAGTTGGAGCTTTTGAGCCAGTTTTTCCCCTTGGAAGGTATTCCGTGCGTTCGCAAAGATGGCGAGGAGTCCGATGACGTCATTGCTACGCTCGCCCGCGCGGCCGCAAATGACGGCGCACAAGTGCTGTTCGCCTCGGGGGACAAAGATCTTTTGCAGTTAGTCGGGGACAGGATTCGAGCGGTACGCCCGGAAAACCCGGGCGCGGGCTGGACGGCGGAAGACGTACGCAACCACATCGGTGTTCGGCCAGAACAAATTCCAGATTTTCTGGCTTTGACCGGCGACGCGGTGGATAACATTCCTGGTGTTCCCGGCGTCGGCCCGAAGACTGCCCAGCGTTGGTTGGCCCAGTACGGCACGATCTCGGAACTCCTACGCCATGTGGACGACTTGGAACCCAGTCGGTTGCGGGATCGTGTACGCGCAGCCCAAGACGTTCTCCAACGAAACCTGGCCCTGGTACGTTTACGCACCTGCGTGGAAGGCCTTCCGCCTTGGCAGGAATTGGAGCTCCGTAATCCAGTCGAGCCAGAGCGCCGTAAGTTTTTGGAAAATCTTGGGTTAAAGTCCCTCATCCTTGCTCCTCCATCCCCCATGTTGTTGTGACTCGTCCAGCCGGTCCTTTCGACGGCGGGTCGTCGTCGGGATCGCCTTGGGGTTGGCCGCAACGTCGCTCTACGCTGGAGGCGTGGGCCTACGGCGGTACGTGGCGTCGTTTCAAACCGCAGGCCGATCCCGTCCTTTACCGTTCACGTTGGAAAGTGCGCTGCAATTTCGGACTGTACGGACCTTGTTCAGCGGCCAGCGTTTGCCGGAGGTTGATCGAGAACTTCAATACCCCACGGGGGTGCGCACCGCCGAGTACGACACGCTGGGGGCGGAGTTCGTCTATGCTTGGCTGTGCCGTTGGTTTCCGGGCTACCTTACGCTGACGGAGCGATTGCGCTGGGTCACCGTGGGCTGGTTTTGCCTGGGGATTCCTCTCCTGATGGTGTGGGTGTTCCGGTGGACCGGCTCTCCTTGGGCAGGCTTGGCAGGCGGAGCGCTTTACGCGGTCAGTCTGAGTTCAGTTCTTCGGTCGACTGGGCAAGAGCTGTCGCACGAAAACTTTGCATTGCCCTGGTTGGTCGCCCATATGGCCGCGCTGGTGCCCTATGGAGACACACGGCGGTGGTCGATCGCGCGTTGGGTTGTTTCCACTCTTGCATTGATGGTTGCGTTAGTGACGTGGGATCTTTCGCAATGGGTGCTAGGCGTGCTCGGCTTCGTGACGTGGCTGGGCTGGTGCCGAACTCCATTTGGATGGAATGACGTGCGCGCTGGGATGGTGGGATCCTGGGTGATGGCCGTGGCGCTCACGTTGGTGGTTAGTCCGTATGCGCGAGCGCATCATCTTCTGGTCTCTCCGATGGTTGCACCCGTGTGGGCGCTTGGGGTTGGCATGTGGCTGCGCTCACGGTTTGCGGACCGCTTGCCGACGATCGGGACACGACTAGTTTCGCTGTGGGTGTTGGCCGGTGTGCCACTGTTGGGTGCGGCGCTGTGGGGACAGTCCTATGGACACTTTGCGTCGCTAATCTGGGCGAAGTTGAAATTCTTGAATCAAAAGCCGGCCGCCCCATCGCGTCTGACCTTCGAGCAACGCATTCTTTGGACGCCGGCGCTGCACTCGATGTCCTGGCGCGATGTGGGGGTATTTCTACCTGGGATGACACTCGTGGCATCCCTAGGTTCATTGCTCATCTTCGTGGCTCGGGCTCGGGCGCGGCTCGCCCCGCTCGGGCTCGGTTTGGTGTTGTGTCTGCATTGGCTCAGCGTGGGGCTGTTCCTTTTGATGGCGCGGTTTTGTGTGTTCGCAGCCATCAGTGGGGCGGTCGCTTCTGCGCTGACGTTCGCGTGGTTGGCGGCTTGGGGTCCGTCAGGGCGTAGGGTCGCGGGGATTCTCGCGGGGACTGCGCTGGCTTTGGAGGCTGGCGTGACGATTGCGGGGGCCCCGCGTTGGGGAGAGGTGCCGGTCTTGTACGACCAACTGGAAGACATGGCGGAGTGGTTGCGCCAGCATGTATCGCCACGCGCGGTAGTGGCGAACTTCCAAACCAGTCCGTTCATCTTGACGTACGGCCGTTGTCCGATCGTGCTGAATCCGAAGTTCGAATCCGCCGAGATGCGTCGGCGGGTCCAGGAATTTGCGTACCATCTCTTCCGAGGCACGGAGCGGTCGTTACGGGATTGGATGGTCACTTTCCAGGCGCAAGTCCTGGTATATTCGATGGGAGAATTCACTTCGCAACACGTGGACTGGACGCTGCGCTATGCGGCGGACGCATTGGTACCGCCGCCCCATGCGCCCGCGCGAGCGATGGAAGGTGATGTGCGCACGTTGTCGTACTTTCGTCTTCTCTGGCAGAATGCGAAATACCGGGTGTTCGAAGCCGTGACACCGCAAGAGGAAGCGAAAGCGGACCAGGCCATGCAGCGAGCGCGCGAGGCGTTTGAAGCTGGCCGGCTCGACGAAGCCGAATCATGGGGGCTGACCGCGTGGCGGATCCATCCCAACCGACCCGATGCACGCCAGCTGTTCAGTCAGCTCACTCGTCTCCGATTGGCCTCGCCCGTCGGGGAAGAACATCCGCGCAAGGAGACCCCGTGATGCGAGGCGTAGTGGTCGGATTGACGGGCGGCCCCGCGTGCGGCAAGAGCGAGGTGGCGAAGATTCTAGAGCGACTCGACATTCCGGTTTGGGAGGCCGATACTATAGTGCGTCGACTCCAGCAGCCCGGCACTCGCGTGTACCGCGCCATTGTCCGCCGGTTCGGGCAGGAAGTGGTACGGCGAGATGGACAGCTGGACCGGAAACGATTGGCTGAGCGGGTGCTTGCCGATCGCCAAGCGCGAGCCGATCTGGAAGCCATTGTTCATCCTGCGGTGATGCAAGAGTTCTTGCAATGGTGCCGGAAGGTTCGCAGACAGGCGCCACTCGCCGTGGCAGTGGTTCCGCTCCTGTTCGAGGTCGGATGGGATCCATATGTGGACGCGACTGTGTGCGTGGTCGCTCCATGGCGCCGCCGGTGGACCTGGCTTCGGCGACGTGGGCTGAGTGGGTCGAACATCCGGCGTTTGGTGAGGGCACAATGGCCGTTGCGGGTCAAGCGGACTCGGGCCGATTATGTTATCGAAAACTACGGTTCCCGGGCGGCATTGGCCGCGCGCGTCCGTCAATGGGTGGATGAGGTATTGCACGACAAGGGAGTGAACAAGCTATGACCGATTCGACATCTACAGCACGTACTCGTGTACGTTCCCGAGCGAACAAGTCAGCTCGTGACACTGAGGCCAAAGGCGTCTTGGCGGCGGAGACACCGGCACCGGCAAATGAGGAAGTTCCATCTGAGGCGACGGTGCCTGCCTCGACGACGGAGAATACCGTCCCGTCTTCGCCGTCCGCGCCGGCTTCGGAAACGCCGATGGCGACGATCCCGTCGTCCGCGCCGGAAGTGCAGCCGATCGTCGGGCCTGGAAATGTCATCCACTTGCACGAGCTCCAAGCGCGCAGTGTACCGGAGTTGCATGCCCTGGCGGCGGCTTGCGGTCTACAGGATTTTGCGGCGCTGCAAAAGCACGAGCTCATTTTCGAGATCCTTAAAGCGTGTGGTCGCCGAAACATCCCGATGATGGGGCGGGGGGTGATCGAAATTCTGCCCGACGGGTTTGGGTTCCTGCGCTCGCCGTTGTCGAACTACCTGCCGTGTCCCGAGGACATCTATGTGTCCCCCTCGCAAATTCGCCGGTTTGGTTTGCGAACGGGCGACTTTGTGGACGGCGAGATTCGTCCGCCGAAAGAAAAAGAGCGTTTCTTCGCGTTGCTACGGGTGGAGCGGATCAACGGCGAGAGCCCCGAACGTGCTCGCTCCAAAGTCCCATTCGAGAATCTCACCCCGTTGTTCCCTAACAAGCGGTTCATTCTCGAACGTACGGGCGGGAGCATTTCCATGCGGGTGCTGGATCTGCTCACGCCGATCGGAAAAGGTCAGCGGGGGTTGATCGTGGCCCCGCCCCGAACCGGAAAGACAGTACTGCTCCAAGAGATCGCCAACAGCATTTCGGCCAACCACCCGGAAGTGAAGTTGATCATCCTCTTGATCGACGAGCGGCCCGAAGAGGTCACCGATATGCAGCGGAACACCAAAGCCGAGGTGCTCAGCTCGACCTTCGACGAACCGCCCGAGCGGCACGTTCAGTTGGCTGAGATCGTCATCGAAATGGCCAAGCGGATGGTCGAGTGTGGACGCGACGTCGTGATTCTGTTGGACAGCATCACGCGGTTGGCCCGAGCCTACAACACGCTGCAACCGCACAGCGGGAAGATCCTCTCCGGTGGTGTGGACGCCAACGCCCTGCACAAACCGAAGAGGTTCTTCGGCGCCGCGCGGAACATCGAAGGCGGCGGGAGTCTTACCATCATCGCGACCGCGCTGGTGGATACGGGAAGCCGCATGGACGAGGTGATCTTCGAGGAGTTCAAAGGGACGGGCAACATGGAATTGTGCTTGGACCGAAGCTTGGTGGACAAGCGTATCTTCCCAGCGGTCAACATTGAAAAATCCGGTACCCGCAAAGAGGAGTTGTTACTGCACCCCGAAGAACTCCAGAAAATTTGGATCCTTCGTCGTGCGCTAAACGGAGTGCCCCCGGTTGAAGCCATGGAGCTCTTGATCAACCGGCTGAAGAAGACTCGGACCAACGCGGAGTTCCTCCTCTCGCTGCAGGGGTGAGAACCGCGGGAGCGGGCCATGACACCGATCACGATTGAGCGGGACTGGATCCTAGAAGAGCCGTCCCGGCGAACTCGCGTCGGTACCGCGTGGCTGGCTCTCGGAATTTCCCTCGCCATTCACTGGCTGTTGATCCGCGAACTACCGCCCATTCCGCTTGCTCCTCAAGGGTGGCATGTACAGTCCCGACGGGTGCCTGTACGCGTCGAGAACGTCCGTGCGACCCCTCCAGAGGGGCTGGCGGAACCACGGGCCGCAGAACGCGCGCCGGGGGCACGTCCGGTGACAGAAGCCGTGCCGGAACCGCCGGCACGTGCTGTGGATCCGGCCCGGATTGTGGGCGTCCGACCCCCGATGCCGTCGGACGAGCCGGTGCGTACGATCGAGCCGTCTGCGCGTAGCGAGTGGCAACCTCGGCCCCATCGAATGGAAATCTCGCGCGAAGTGATTCGCGAACAAATTGCCGCGTTGCCGCGACGTGTGGAGCCGCTCGTACCGCGACTGACGACCGCACCGGACTTTGTGCCCCCATCCGTTCCGGAGCCAGTTCGGCCCGCCCACGCGCAAGGACTGGCCGTCGGTGCTGGCCAACTCGTCGAGGCTGGTGCGGTCACCGAACCCCTTCCTCCTCTACCCCCTCCAGTGGCCACCGCGATGGTCCGGCCTGAGAGGGCGTCCGAGTCCCCGGAGCCCGCCGGCCCGACGGCGGTCCCGGGCATGGAACTGGGTCGTGTGACCCGCGAGCGGCCGGAGAGGGTTCAGCCGGCCTCGCCCATCGAGCATTTGCTCCATTTGGAGCTTCACGTGTGGCTGCCACCGGACGAACCAGATTGGAAGTATTTTAGTGTACAGATCCACCGGGCTAGCGAAACGGTCCTGCCCGTGCTGCCCGTGGACATTATGTTCATCCAGGATTGTTCGGCCAGCATGGGAGCGGCGAAGGTCGCCGCGTGCCGCCAAGGCTTGCACCGCGCGCTTCGGGTGCTCGACGAACAGGATCGCCTCGAGCTGATGATGTTCCGCGACGTGATGTCCCGGTGCTTCGGTGAATGGACCCCAGCCAACCCAACCACCCAAGCGCGCGCGGGATGGTTCATCGAGCAGATGGAGTCCAAGGGCATGACGGACGTCTACGGCGCGCTCACCGCGCTGGCTTCCACACCGCTGGACGAGAATCGTCCCACTCTGGCAGTGTTTCTGTCCGACGGGCGTCCGACGGTAGGGCTCCAGGACAACTTCGAAATCATTCAGCGGTTCACCGACTCCAACCAGGGACGCGTTTCCGTGTTTTCGGTCGGCGTCGGGCGTGGCGTCAATCGGTTTCTGTTGGACTTTTTGAGTTTCAAGAACCGCGGGGACGCTCGAACCTTCACGGACTTGGGTCAGGCCCCTTCGGCCATCGAGGCGTTTGTGCGAGAGTTGTCGCGGCCCGTGCTCATCGAGTTGAGCCACCGCTGGTCCGGAGTGGACGATCGAGACATTTATCCGAAAATGTTGACGCACCTTTATCTAGATCGGCCGTTGACGTTGCATGGCCGGGTGCCGCGCTCCGCCGATCGGGTTGGGGTGCGAATTCTTGGTCGTTCCGGTCGTCAGCAACACGACATGGTGTACGGTCTGAACTTATCGCAGGGCCAAGTGGGCGGCCCGGATTTGCGCGAGCTTTGGATCCGCCAACGCTTGACTTGGTTGGTCGGTGAACACATTCGCACGCGGGACCCCGCGCTGCGCAACGAAGCGTGGGAGTGGGCCCGACGCTTGGGGCCTTCGGCGCCGTATGCAGCGGAACTGGGCTTTCCGCAGGCGCCGGTCCGTGCGGATTGAGCCTGTTTGTGCCGGAGGACATGCGATGGCGGCAAAAAAGAAAATCTACCTTTGCGGTCCGATCATGGACGAGTCCGAGGGGCGTGCCCGCATCTGGCGGGAGCGCGCGAAGGAACTTCTAGGCGCGGATTTCATTCTGCTGGACCCGATGCGGCGGAACTTCAAAGACCGGGAAGTGGATAGCGCCAACGAGATCGTCGAGTTCGACCTCCAGGACGTGCGCGACGCCGACATCATCCTAGTCAACTACTGCAAACCTTCGATCGGCACGGCGATGGAGGTGTTCTACGCTTCCCACGTGCTCAACAAGTTCGTGATTGCGTTTTCGCCGTTTTCGTTCAAGGACTGTAGCCCGTGGATGGTCAAATACTGCACGAAAATCCTCCCCTCCTTGGAAGACGCGGCGCGCTACATTCGCGAGCACTTCATTGTGCAGAGTCTGTGAGCCCGGCCACGGCGCGCAGCGCCGAGAGCTCGGAACGCGCGAGTGGGCGCCAGCGTCCTGGTGCCAAGCGGCCGAGACGCACGGGGCCGATCTGCGTTCGCAGAAGCCGTCGAACCTCCGCGCCCGCCTTTGCGAACATCCGCCGGATCTGCCGTTTACGTCCCTCCACTAGCACCACTTCGTAGCACGCGAGATCCTGGCGAACTTCGAGAGTCCGGACGGAACGTGCGCGGAGAACCTCGCCTTCACTCTCCACGCCTCGGATGAAACGGGCGAGCCACTCGGGCTTGACCGGAGGCGCGCACCAAACCCGATACACTTTCGGAACGTGGTACCGAGGATGGATCAGCCGCGCAGCCAGGCCACCGTCGTTGGTGACCAGTAACAGACCTTCGCTGTCGGCATCCAGTCTTCCGACAGAGTATAGGCGCCAACGGCGCAAAGTGGGAAGACACTCCCAAAATGTGCGTCGTCCCTGCGGGTCGTGGGAAGTGCAAAGCAGTCCCCGCGGTTTGTGCAGTGCCAGGTACAGTGCAGGTTGCGGCCGCACCAGCGTGCCGTCCACGGCCACCTGGTCGGACTCGGGCCGGACGCGCACAGCCGGGTGCCTTACAGGCTGCGCGTTGAGGGTCACCCGACCGGCGCGGATGATCTCTTCGCACGCGCGGCGCGACGCCACGCCGCACCGAGCGAGGTACGCGGCCAGACGGATCCCATCATTGGACTCGAGTCTTGGGCAGTCCGAACACACGGTCGCCCGGCTTCCAGCGGCCCTGCTGCATCAGGATGTTGATCCGCTCGAACCGTTTCAGCACGTTCCGGCGACTCGTCGTTTTTCCGCCCGACAACTTCCAACTCGGATGTGCCGACATAGATCGGGTCCTTTCAATCTGGTTGGGTTCGTGTGAATCGAGGCTACACTTTCTACCTGCAGGCCCGGATGGCTGTCAAGCGGGCCGCCCCGGGCTGGATGGGATGGAATGGACGATATGAGTTCTGGCATGTCGAGCCTAGACGCCCATGAGCGGCGGATGCGTTGGGCGTTGCAGGAGGCCTATCGGGCCATGGACGAGGGCGAGGTGCCCGTCGGTGCCATCATCGTACGCGACGGGCAAGTGATCGCCCGCGCCCACAATCAAGTCGAGCAACTGAGCGATCCCACTGCCCATGCGGAGATTCTGGCCATCACGCAGGCGGCGTCGGCCGTCGGCGATTGGCGGCTCAACGGTTGCGTCATGTATGTGACCAAAGAGCCCTGCGCGATGTGCGCAGGCGCGATCGTACTGGCTCGGCTGGACACTGTCGTGTGGGGCGTTCGAGACCCCCGGCGCGGTGGAGCGGTGTCGGTGTTTGGAATTTTGAATGCGCCGCAGTTGAACCATCGGTGTGCGATCATCGAGGGGATTTTGGAGGAGGAGTGTCGTGCGGTGCTGACCGAATTCTTCCGCGCACGGCGAGCCGAAGAATGAGTTCAGTTCGGTCCATGGTTCGCAAGTGACGACGACGCTGATCTGCGATTTTAGGTGAACGTGCTACGAGTGGTGCCACTCCATGCATAGGATCGCTGGAGTTACGTGTGCGGCGAACGAAGGTAAACGATCTCGGCACGCTGGAAAGAACGGGGGAACTTCACCGCGAGTGTGGGGTGGGTAGTTTGGGAGCGAGGGCTTCGAGCGTCGCGAGGTCGCGCGTCGACTTTGTCCATGGTTTGGAACATCGTGGCGTAGAAGTGTCCAAGGATTGGAACGATCGAGGAGGGAGTTGTCCAAGCCTTGGACGGGCCATGAGTGTTTCGATGTGTGGAGGATGCTGCGGTGTGGAAGTGTATGAGACCGTGGAATGGGCGAGGGCGGCGGTACGATGAGGGGATGGCATTTGCGAACCCAAGGTGGCCAAGTTGCTTGCGACGGAATGGCGGGTGCGGCGTGCGGAGTGCGAGTGAGATTTTGCGTGATACGCGTTGCGATCGCAGGAGGGGGGAGTGGCGTGCCGCGTGCGGCGATGTAGGTGGTAGAAGTGCATGGTGGCTGCGTGCGATGAATGAAGACGATGAGCGTTGGGTGGGCGTTGTGTGAAGGCGAGCGGATGCGCGTGCAAGGCGGATCGGTCGGAAGGACTTGCATCGCGCGGGAGAGTTGCGTTATAGTAGTGTTGTCAACGGCCAAGCAGGTCGCCCTTCGGCGAAGCGATGTCGGCGGGTGGTTGACAACCTGAAAACGACCTGCTAGATTAGAGCTTGCAAAATTCGAACGGCCCGAGGAGTGAACGGGCGACGAGGTGGAACGCCTCGCGTGTTCTTTGACAGGACGGCGAATGCAACCGCTTCGAATCAGAGGCGGTGTGACGTGAGAGAGCTTGTGAAGGGTTTCCGTGATTCCGCGAGAGCGGGATCGCGGCCGGAACAGGACGACGAACCGTGCGGGAGACTGCACGGCTCCGTGGAATCCCTTCGAATGAAGCGATGACTACGGAGAGTTTGATCCTGGCTCAGAACGAACGCTGGCGGCGTGGATTAGGCATGCAAGTCGATCGCTCTTCCCGAAGTAGCAATACGACGGGAAGGGAGAGGCGGACGGGTGCGTAATGCACGGGCAACCTACCCCCAAGATGGGAATAGCCCGGCGAAAGCTGGAGTAATTCCGAATGTGGTGGCTTCACGCATGTGGGGTTCACTAAAGGTGGGGATCCGAAAGGACCTGCCGCTTGGGGATGGGCCCGTGTCCCATCAGCTAGTTGGCGGGGTAACGGCCCACCAAGGCGATGACGGGTAGCTGGTCTGAGAGGATGGTCAGCCACACTGGGACTGAGACACTGCCCAGACTCCTACGGGAGGCTGCAGTCGAGGATCTTGGACAATGCGCGAAAGCGTGATCCAGCGACGCCGCGTGCAGGACGAAGGCCTTCGGGTTGTAAACTGCTGTCGTGGGGGAGCAACAGCGCGGGTGTGAAGAGCACTCGCGTCTGATAGTACCCCAGGAGGAAGACACGGCTAACTCTGTGCCAGCAGCCGCGGTAAGACAGAGGTGTCGAGCGTTGTTCGGATTTACTGGGCGTAAAGGGTGCGTAGGCGGTTCCGTGTGTTGGTCGTGAAATCCTGCGGCTCAACCGCAGAATTGCGGCCAAAACTACGGGGCTAGAGTTCGGGAGAGGAAGTCGGAATTCCCGGTGTAGCGGTGAAATGCGTAGATATCGGGAGGAACACCAGTGGCGAAGGCGGACTTCTGGACCGACACTGACGCTGAGGCACGAAGGCTGGGGGAGCAAACAGGATTAGATACCCTGGTAGTCCCAGCAGTAAACGGTGTGCACTGGGTGTGGGGGGAAGCAATTCCCTCCGTGCCGTAGCTAACGCGGTAAGTGCACCGCCTGGGGAGTACGGCCGCAAGGTTGAAACTCAAAGGAATTGACGGGGGCCCGCACAAGCGGTGGAGCATGTGGCTTAATTCGATGCAACGCGAAGAACCTTACCTGGGCTTGACATGTACCTGCAGGCCCTGCGAAAGCGGGGCGGCCTTCGAGGGTGGTACACAGGTGCTGCATGGCTGTCGTCAGCTCGTGCCGTGAGGTGTTGGGTTAAGTCCCGCAACGAGCGCAACCCCTGTGGTTAGTTGCGACTCCGCAAGGAGGCACTCTAGCCAGACTGCCCGTGACAAGCGGGAGGAAGGTGGGGACGACGTCAAGTCAGTATGGCCTTTATGCCCAGGGCTGCACACGTGCTACAATGGCCGGTACAGTGGGAGGCAAAACCGCGAGGTGGAGCGAATCCCGAAAACCGGCCTCAGTTCAGATTGCAGTCTGCAACTCGACTGCATGAAGCCGGAATCGCTAGTAACGGCGCATCAGCTACGGCGCCGTGAATACGTTCCCGGGCCTTGTACACACCGCCCGTCACATCATGGGAGCCGTCTGTACCCGAAGTCGCCGACGCAACCCGCAAGGGAGCCAGGCGCCGAAGGTATGGGTGGTGACTGGGATGAAGTCGTAACAAGGTAGCCGTAGGGGAACCTGCGGCTGGATCACCTCCTTTCTAAGGAGAAACGGATCCGTGAGGAACGGATCCGCATCGCGAGCTCGCACGTCACACCGTGTCTGATCCGAAGCGCGGCTGCAGCGCCGTGAACGATGGACGAACCGTTGGACCGGCCGGTGGCTGCTCGACGCTGGGACTAGGGGCGACTCTGGGGTCGGCGTGGGGGCATAGCTCAGTTGGTAGAGCACAAGCTTTGCAAGCTTGGGGTCACCGGTTCGAACCCGGTTGCCTCCACCAGATCCCTCCGGGAGGGGGGGCAGGGAGGGCGGCCTGGCCGAGAACTGGCCTGGGAACGGCGGGTGTGTCCCGCGGGTGACGCGGGTCGGCTACGGCTTGGCACGCCGGAATCGGCATGTCGGGCGTGTAGCTCAGTTGGTTAGAGCGCGTCCCTGATAAGGACGAGGTCACTGGTTCGACTCCAGTCACGCCCACCATGGAGGCAGGTTCGTCGTCGAAGCGTTTTCCCGCTACGGCGGGTGAAGGTTCTTTGAAATCGTCGCATAGGGAATGGGGATGCAAGCTTCACTGAGACCGAGAAGTGAAGCCGGGAGACCGAAGGTTTTGGTCAAGCTGGTAAGGGCATACGGTGGATGCCTTGGTATCGGAAGGCGATGAAGGACGTGGCAAGCTGCGATAAGCCTCGGGGAGCGGCACGCACGCTGTGATCCGGGGATCTCCGAATGGGGCAACCCGCTCCGGGTAATGCCGGAGCATCGGCGCCGGAATTCATACGACGCCGAGGCGAACGGGGGGAAGTGAAACATCTCAGTACCCCCAGGAAAAGAAAACAACATGTGATTCCCTTAGTAGTGGCGAGCGAACGGGGAACAGCCCAAACCTCGGTGCTTGCACCGAGGGGTAGCGGGACCGCGACGTGGGATCTGGATGGATAGCCGAAAAGCTCTGGAAAGTGCTCCCACAGAGGGTGATAGGCCCGTAGGCGAAATCCTGAAGGACCCTAGCGGGATCCCAAGTAAGGCGGGACACGTGAAAGCCTGCCTGAATCCGGGAGGCCCACCTCCTAAGGCTAAATACTCTCCGATAACCGATAGCGAACTAGTACCGTGAGGGAAAGGTGAAAAGCACCCCTGATAGGGGAGTGAAATAGGACCTGAAACCGTGTGCCTACAAGGTGTCGTAGTCCCGCACATGCGGGATGGCGGCTTGCCTTTTGCATAATGAGTCCGCGAGTTGCCGTACGCGGCGAGGTTAATCCCGGAGACGGGAGGAGCCGAAGCGAAAGCGAGTGCGAACAGCGCGACGCAGTCGCGTGCGGCAGACCCGAAGCCAAGTGAGCTACCCATGGCCAGGGTGAAGCCCGGGTAACACCGGGTGGAGGCCCGAACTAGTGGACGTTGAAAAGTCCTTGGATGAGCTGTGGGTGGGAGCGAAAGACTTAACAAGCTTGGGGATAGCTGGTTCTCCCCGAAATAGCTTTAGGGCTAGCCTGCACGAATGCAACCGGCGGAGGTAGAGCACTGAATGGTCTAGGGTCCTTACCGGGATACCGAAGCCAATCAAACTCCGAATGCCGTCGGCGACACGTGTGGAGTCAGTCCGTGGGGGATAAGCTTCACGGACGAGAGGGAAGTAGCCCAGACCGCCGGCCAAGGCCCCCAAATCCGGTTAAGTGCGTAAGGATGTGGAATCACGAAGACAGCCAGGATGTTGGCTTAGAGGCAGCCATCATTTAAACAGTGCGTAACAGCTGACTGGTCGAGTGGTTCCGCGCCGTAAATAATCGGGACTTAAACCGGATGCCGCCGCCGCGGATCCCGCCAAGGCGGGATGGTAGGGGAGCGTTCCATGCGGGTTGAAGTGGTGCGGGAACGCGCCATGGACTGCATGGAAGTGATTATGCGGACATGAGTAACGATAAGACGGGTGAGAATCCCGTCCGCCGAAATCCCAAGAGTTCCTGGGGAAGGTTCGTCCGCCCAGGGTTAGTCGGCCCCTTAGGTGAGGCCGAAAGGCGTAGCTGATGGGAAACAGGTTCAATATTCCTGTACCGTCGGTCCGGCGTTACGAGCGATGGAGTGACGCAGAAAGCTAGGTCCTGCCACCGACTGGAAATGGTGGTCCAAGCCTGTAGGAGGCTCCGGTAGGCAAATCCGCCGGGGCGTCAACTCCGAACGGCGATGGGGACGTGTCCCGCAAGGGGCACAACGGACCGAGGCTCCGCTGCCAAGAAAAGCTTCTAGCCAGCCGGGCAGGCGACCGTATCGCAAACCGACACAGGTGGGAGGGTAGAAAATACCCAGGCGCGCGAGAGAAACCTCGTTAAGGAACTCGGCAATCTAGCCCCGTAACTTCGGAAGAAGGGGTCCTCCGAGCCGTGAGATTACATCGAGCGGACCGGAGGCGCAGTGAAAGGGCTCCGGCGACTGTTTACCAAAAACACAGCACTCTGCGAACTCGTAAGAGGATGTATAGGGTGTGACACGTGACCAATGCCGAAAGGTTAAGGCGAGGGGTTATCCCGCGAAAGCGGGAGAAGCTCCGACCCGAAGCCCCGGTGAATGTCGGCCGTAACTATAACGGTCCTAAGGTAGCGAAATTCCTTGTCGGGTAAGTTCCGACCTGCACGAATCGTGTAACGATCGGAGCGCTGTCTCAACGAGGTTCTCGGTGAAATTGTAGTGCCGGTGCAAATGCCGGCTGCCCGCAGTAGGACGGAAAGACCCTGTGAACCTTTACTGTAATCTGGTATGGGATTCTGGCCCGCCGTATGTAGGATAGCTGGGAGGCTGTGAACCCTGCTCGTCAGGGCAGGGGGAGCCGACGGTGAAATACCAGTTTCGGTGGTCCGGAATTCTAACCTGTGCCCGTCATCCGGGACAGGGACAGTGCCAGAGGGTCAGTTTGACTGGGGCGGTTTCCTCCTAAACGGTAACGGAGGAGCCCGAAGGTTCCCTCAACACGGTCGGCAATCGTGTGTAGAGCGCATGGGCAGAAGGGAGCCTAACTGCGAGACTCACAAGTCGAGCAGGTGCGAAAGCAGGGCCAAGTGATCCGGTGGTTGCTCGTGGTAGCGCCATCGCTCAACGGACAAAAGGTACTCCGGGGATAACAGGCTGATCGCCGCCAAGAGTCCACATCGACGCGGCGGTTTGGCACCTCGATGTCGGCTCATCGCATCCTGGGGCTGGAGAAGGTCCCAAGGGTTGGGCTGTTCGCCCATTAAAGCGGTACGCGAGCTGGGTTCAGAACGTCGTGAGACAGTTCGGTCCTTATCCACTGTGGGCGCAGGAGATCTGAGGGGAGAGTTCCTTAGTACGAGAGGACCGGGAACTACGCACCTCTGGTGGTCCGGTTGTCGCGCCAGCGGCACCGCCGGGTAGCTATGTGCGGAAAGGATAAGCGCTGAAAGCATCTAAGCGCCAAGCCCCCCCCAAGATTAGATCTCCCTCCCGCGCAAGCGGGACTGAAGGCCCGTCGAAGACTACGACGTTGATAGGCCGGAGGTGGAAGCGGGGTGACCCGTGAAGCTGACCGGTACTAATCGGCCGTGAGGCTTGACCTTCCTCGGCCCCGGACGGTTCATCCGTCTCGCATCCCCATCCCTATGTCGCTTTTTCCCCGGTGACCATGGCGGGAGGAAAACACCCGTTCCCATTCCGAACACGGCCGTTAAGACTCCCAGCGGCGATGGTACTGCGGCACAGTCCGCGGGAGAGTAGCACGTCGCCGGGGATTTCTTTTTGTTCACCAGGCCAGCCGACGGTTTCGAAATTGACCGAAGCGACGGCTGCCGCGTTTCGAGACCTCTTTGCTGCAATAGCTTATGTCATGGGTGTTCGGACCGCGGTCGAAACGTTCCCACATAGAGAAGCGGTGATATTCACCGATACTCCGTAAAGTGTTCGAGTTCACGAGCGGACCCGGCAACGGGGTACTTCTGGGACATGGCTGTGTCGGGCTAGTTTCCTACTGCCTCCCTTCCTATCGCACGACGACGCCGATGTTGGGCCCAGTGATCGGGGATGGTCGGGATCACGCTCTAAATGTCGCGGATGATTCCGACGCTGGGCGCGGCAGAGGTTTTCGAGAACTTGATCATAGCCGGCCATGTCATCGCTTTCACCCGACGGGCGGCTCATCGTCGCGATCGTGTTGCGGCCGGGTAAGTGCCATCTCTCCACACTGCACCCACGCCAGTTCGGGTTTTGGAGACCGCAGTCTACTGCGGAGGTGGGCTACGTGGGTGCCAACGCGGCCGCGAACTTGTCCCCGCGAGGAGCGGATCGCGTCCGCTCACAGGAACAGGCATGCATTTCGCGGCGGGTCTTCGGAGTCGCTCAGCCCGTTGAGCAGGGCCGGACACGATCGATATACGATGAACTGACCGGAGACAGAGTTGCCCTAGACGACTTGCATGGGGAAAGCATGCGAGGAAGCCGGGGCCGGAACTGGGAGTGGGAATACGCGGTGTGCGAGTTCGAGCGGGCAACATACAGACTCCTGTACATGCGCGGTCAATGGAAACGCAAGAAAGTTCGTCAATCGCCACGTTGCCCCAGTCGCGGCGGAGTGGAATGCACGGCGGCGGGAGTATGGTATCCGACGCGGCGACTTGCAGTCAAACGATCGAAGGTCTTTTCCCAGATGGATTCATGCTGGGCCGAACTTCCCTAATCGAGTGCCCGTCGGAAGTTAACCTAAGCTCCTGGGCCCGAGGATGTGACCAAAGGCTGGACTCCTGAGTCCTTATGGGCGGTGATTTCGTGGGTCGCAATGTTTCAAGGAACGTCCGCTCGAACCCCTCGCTGATCGCAATCCACACGGTGGACTGGGTGCTGGCCGGTGCAACATTCTTCCACGTAGCGCCACGGCTCCGCACAGCTCAGTGCTTCGCGGGCTTCCCGAGGCCCCACGAACCCGACACGGATGAGTTCACCATCCGGTCCTGTAAGGTACAGTGCGGCTCGTTCGGAGCAATAATGGGCACGTTGTCCTGGCCGACTCATGAATGGGTGCCGAAACGGAAGAGACCTGCACGCCGTCCACGTGCCGACCATGATCACTGTGACGATCGCCATGGATTTCCATGTCATGGTCACCGCCGCCTTTCTCTTGCTCTGATCTTCTAAAGTGTGTGGATTGGAAAATTTCCGCGGGCACCGGGAAATCGCTGGTTGCGAGGTGGTC
>CAACVY010000018.1 GCA_900661335.1 uncultured bacterium
ACTGGTCCGTGTGAGAACGAGCGAACGCGGTCCCCAGCGCGTACCGATTTCCTTGGCGCGATTTGTTACACGGGTTCTCTCCTCACGCGCGGCTTGGTTGTGTTTCGTGCAATGGCGCCGCGGTTCGGCCCGCGTGGCATGAAGCGAAGTGCGGGGTCTGGCCCGCGGGGATCTCAGTTTTGAGAAGCACTCAGACGCGAGAGAACCCTGCGGAAGAAGATAACACCGTACCTCGGGCGTGCACCATCGTCAGGGCGATATGCGCGCGCCCAATCAGCGGGTTCCACTGCTGGAGCCATCCAATCGAAAAAGCGGAAATTCGGTGGAAGGCGTGTGTTCCCGCGCCATGATGCTTTCTAGCTCGGCCACAATTTCCGGGTGCTGTGGAGCCACGTCGTTGGATTCGGTGGGATCTGCCACGAGGTTGTAGAGTTCCGTTCGGAGTGGCGCGGGATCTTTTCGCTGAAGATTCGCTCGCACCGCCTTCCAGGGTCCCTTCCATACCGCTTGCCAACCCCCATAGCCTGCGAATTCCCGGTAGAGAAATTGGCGCGCAGGCGGCGTTCCGCCGGACAGGAGCGGCCACAAGTCCACGCCATCGCACGCGGGGAGCGGCAGGCCGGCCAGGCCGGTCAACGTCGGGACCCAATCTTCGAATCCGCTGAGAAAGTCGGTGGTCACTCCGGCTGGAATCTGCCCGGGCCACCACGCGATGGCGGGCACGCGAATACCGCCTTCGTACAACGAGCCCTTGCGCCCTCGCAATCCGCCGGTCGAATTAAAGAACTCTGTGTCCACCCCGCCGACGTCGTGGGTGGGCCCGTTGTCCGAACTGAAAACCACCAGGGTGCGTTGAGCCAATCCAAGTTCCCGCAGCAGCCGAATGACTTCGCCCACGTCTTCGTCGAGAACACTGATGTACGCCGCATAGGCGGCTCGGGGAGTGCGATGGGGCGTGTAGCCGCGTTCGCCCAAATATGGCTTCGGGTCCCATTCCGATGGATATCGTCGCACGTACTCGTCCGGCACCATGAGGGCTAGATGCGGCGCTACGTTGGCGTAGTACAGGAAAAATGGCCGGTCCCGATTTTTTCGAATGAACTCCAACACCGCCTGCCGAATCCGATGCGGGGCATACTCTCGGCCTTTGAACGGCTCGTAGGCTCGAACATCCTGCGGGTCCAAGTCTTTGGGAAACCGTGCGTGCCCCGGCACAGGTGGGTCGTTGGCGAGAGGGACGATTTGGCCGTTTTCCCGCAACCACGCAGGGTACAGCGAATGGGCGTGTCGTTGGCACAGATATCCAAACCAATGATCAAAGCCCTGGCGCGAGGGATTGCCCGGACCCTCCAAGGTGCCCAGGCCCCACTTGCCAAACAACCCGGTTACATATCCCGCCTGCTTCAGACGCTCGGCCAGGGTGATGGTTGCTTCGGGGACGTCCAACTGGCCTTCCACGCCTCCCGGAGCTTCACGATTGTCCCGAATGAATGCATGCCCCGGATGTAGGCCGGTCAACAGAACATACCGCGATGGTGCGCACACCGGACTGCCGCTATAGTGGCGCGTGAAGCGCATTCCTTCGGAGGCCAAGCGATTCAGGTGGGGCGTGCGAATCTTAGTTTGCCCATAACAGCCAATTTCTCCGTAGCCAAGGTCATCCGCCAGAATCCACACGATGTTGGGGCGAAGTGCGGCCATCGCGGCCGTCGAAGCGGCCAAACTCAGCGCCACGCAGAGTCGGACCGTATGGGCGCCGGGAGCCCAGGCGCGTTTCATCGTCCATGCCCTACCCGCTTGCATGAACCCATGGGCCTTGGCAACTGCTACAAGAGCGAGAAGTCGGTTTCGGGCGTGATGGCCTGGCACACACTGGCCAGTAGTTCCACGGCCGATTCGACGTCATCCCAGTGAATCAGTTCACAGGAACTGTGCATGTAGCGGTTGGGGATGCTGACCAAGCCGGTGACCACGCCGGCTCGGTTGATCTGGAGCACGTTGGCGTCGGTGGGTGTGGGGCCGGCGTGTGCTTCAATCTGGTACGGGATGTCTTCCTTGTCAGCCACGCGCACCATTAAGTCGAAGAGTCGCGGGTGAACGTTGGGGCCCCGACTGAGGACCGCGCCTTTGCCCAGTTCGATGCGGCCGAACCGCCGCACAGCTTCCTCCATACCCGGGTGGTCCGTTGCGAAGGTCACGTCCACGGCGATGCCCACCTGGGGATCCACGCCGAACGCGGCTGTACGAGCCCCGCGTAACCCGATTTCTTCCTGCACGGTGGCCACCGCGTGGACCTCAGCACGAATCTTTCGCTTGGCCAATGCACGCGCCGCCTCGAGTACGACGAACGCGCCGATCCGGTTGTCGAAGCCGCGACCGACCAAAATATCGCCATGAAGCTCGGCCATGCGATGGTCGAGCACCAGGGGATCGCCAACCGTCACACGTTTCTCCGCGTCTTTGCGGTTGCGCGCCCCGATATCCACCCAAACCCGATCCAACCGAGTGACCTTGTCACGCTCTTCGGGCTTGATCAGGTGGATGGGCATTTTGCCGATGACGCCGGGCACGCGACCGCGCCGAGTTCGAATCACCACGCGCTGACCCTGGGGAATCTGTGGATCCCAGCCGCCCACTGGTTGAACCCATAGGTAGCCTTGATCGTCAATGTGCGTGATCACAAAGCCGATCTCGTCGCAGTGACCCGCCAGGAGGATGCGCGGGCTTCCGCCGGGGTGGACGACGGCGTGGCTGTTGCCATGCACGTCGTGCCATACGCGCGCCGCGAATTTCTTAGCCTCGGCTTGCCACACGCGCGCGGCTTCCTCCTCGTAGCCCGAGGGGCTGATGGCATCCATCAACGCGTTGAGAAACTGACGGGATGGTGTTGTCACGGTTGGTCCCAATCGCTGGCAATCTACGCACGGGCGACTTGGAACGCAAGCGCCTGCGCCCCCAACACGCCTGGAGGGAGGGGAACACCCTCGGCCGTGGGAGGCGCGGCCATGGTGGCGGGTTCGTGAGCGATTCCGCCCGTTGGGGTTGCAGTCCGCGCGGTGTGAGGAGTCCCAAATTTGGCTCATCGTCGGCTCTGGTGGACGCCCTTGAGTTACGCGCCTGGCGCAGTTCCAGAGCCTCCGACACTTGAAAACGCGCTGCGGGGCCGGACATTATGGACATGGTTCGAGAACCACCTATTCCCGTAGCCGTCTTTGATGCGCAGAACTATGATGAAGAGTTCCTCGCCCCCGCCTTCCGCGCCGTTGGGCTCGAGCCGCATTTTCACTCTGCGAGGCTGAGTCCAGCCACCGTCAAGCTTGCCGACGGCGCTCGCGCCGTGTGCGTGTTTGTGAACGACGATTTGGGACGAGCCGTGATCGACGCGCTGGTCGGCATGAACGTGGGCCTGATCGCGCTGCGCTGCGCGGGCTTCAACAACGTGGACTTCGAAGCCTGTCACGGCCGCATTCGGGTCGTTCGCGTGCCCGCGTATTCGCCCCATGCGGTGGCCGAACATGCCGTCGCGCTCCTGTTGGCGCTCAACCGCAAGATCCACCGGGCCTGGTTACGTACGCGCGACAACAACTTCTCGATCCATGGATTGCTGGGGTTCGATCTCTTCGGCAAAACGGCGGGCATCGTGGGAACCGGCAAAATCGGTCGGGTCGTTGCGGAGATCTTCCAAGGGTTCGGCCTGCGTAGACTTGCGTACGATCCATTCCCCGACACCGCCTGGGCGGCCCGCACCGGCGTCGAGTACGTACCGCTGGAGAAGCTGTGGGCAGAGTCCGACATCATCACGTTGCATTGCCCGTTGACGCCCGAGACGGTCGGCATCATCAATGCAAAGACCATTGCGCAGATGAAGCGCGGGGTGGTGGTGATCAACACCGGCCGCGGTCGTCTCATTGACACGCGTGCACTGCTCCACGGGCTCAAAAGTGGGCGCATCGGGGCCGCCGGGCTGGATGTGTACGAGGAAGAGGAACGCTACTTCTTCCGCGACCTTTCATTGACGGGCATCGATGACGATGTCCTGGCCCGGTTGACCACGTTTCCCAACGTCATCATCACGGCGCACCAAGCGTTTTTCACCCAGGAAGCCATGACGGCCATTGCGCGGACTACGGCCAAAAACATCCGCGCTTGGTCGCACGGTGAACCTCTGGTCCACGAGGTGTGCTTGCACTGTGCGCGGACCGGCCAACCTCACGAGGCGCACGCGGTCTCCGGAGCCTCCTAGGCGCGCAGTGGCCAGAGCTAGAGGCCGATCAGAGCCCCGTCCAAAGGGTTCGCGCACCCGCTCGAAGCGCGATACCATGACCTCTACGTGACAGAACACGAGGAGATCGCGCTATGAACGAGCAGGGTGGCACTCCGATCGTTCCGCCGGTCCCGCCGATGGCGCCCATGCCGCCACCGGTGCCGCGGCGGCGTATTCCGTGGCGTTCGTACGTGCTCGTAGCGATCGCCGCGTTTGTGCTCGGCATCCTGTGGGCGAATCGGCCTCATCCAGCGGAATTGCTTCTGCGCGGTTCCGGGCGGGGCGAAGACGAGTACCCGCGGCTCCGAGAACGCTGGTCCATGGGCGGCGGTACCACCAAGGTCGTTCGCATCGCCGTGGACGGCGTGCTGTTCCGCGAGCCGAGCGACGGATGGTTTTTGCGCGAGGACCCTGTGGAATCTATTCTCCGCCAGATTCGTGCGGCCACGCACGATCCCACGGTGCGTGGGCTCATTCTCGAAATCAGCTCGCCGGGTGGCGCGGTGACCCCGTGCGATGAAATCCACCGCGCCATCTGCACGTTCCGCGAACGGCAGCCGGGCCGCCAAGTCGTGGCTAGCGTGCGCGAAATGGCGGCGTCCGGCGGCTACTATGTCGCATGCGCGGCGGACTGGATCGTCGCGGAACCAACGGCCATTGTCGGATCGATCGGCGTGATTCTGCAGTCCCTCAACTGGCACGAGCTCAGCCGAAAGCTCGGGGTCGACAGCACCACCATCAAGGCGGGCGAGAACAAGGACCTGCTCAACCCGTTCCGCCCCGTGGATTCCAACGACGTTCGGATCGTGCAACAGCTGGTGGATGAAATGCACCAGCGGTTTCGCGATCTGGTCCGCCAAGGCCGTCGTATGAACGAGGAGGAAGTGCAGGCCGTCACCGACGGATCGATTTTCACGGCCGCGGTGGGCAAAGAAAAGAAACTGGTGGACGAACTGGGCTACTTCGAGGACGCCGTCCAACGGATCGCCGAGCGCCTCGGAGTGTCGGAGGTACGCGTCGTCCGCTATCAAACGAGCCTGTCACCATTCAGCCAGCTATTCGGGGCAGAGGTGTCGAGCTTGTGGCGCCGTGCCCGCGCTTGGGCCGGTCCGCGCCTGATGATGATTTGGGATCTGTAAACCCCTTGGCCGCGAGGTTTCGGATCAGCGCGCGGCTCGAGCCGTGACCGTTTCCAGCGCTCGGTGCGAAGTGGTCCCACCACAAGGTTCAGCCTCCGGCGACTTCCTTCGGGCAAGACTTCGGCTCACGACCGTACGCTGCGGCCTCGATGCAGTGAGCCATCCCCCCGCCGTGTTGCCGCGACCGTACCGCCGCACATACCGAGCTTTCTTCCCCCTCACATCGCCCCAGCGGCCTGGGGTGACATCTACGTACGCCAAGTGCTTCCCCGCCTCAAAGCCGAACGAATTGTCATGGTCGTTGTTATAAGCCATCCGCACGATCTTCGTGAAGTCGGTGTCGTCCGCAGCCTGGACCACGACATCATGGTACACGCGGGTCTGCTGAGGGTAGTGCCA
Organism: uncultured bacterium; assembly: GCA_900661335.1. Taxonomy (GTDB): domain Bacteria; phylum Verrucomicrobiota; class Kiritimatiellia; order PWTM01; family PWTM01; genus CAACVY01. The sequence goes on from CAACVY010000018.1 coordinate 5,803, forward strand.
CCATACGATGGCGTATGGTGCGTATCCGCGACAGCATCCGATCGATCTTTTCTCAACCGCTCATGTTCCCTACTCCTCCTATGTCGTCGAACCACTTGCAGTCGGACTATTCCCGCCCAACGTCATGACCCTCTTCAGCTGCGCGCTCGGGAACGCGCGATATGCGCCGACGTGGGTCCTCGGGTAGCGGCTATGATGGCAGAGACGAGAACGCGGTCCCGATTTCCATCGCCACTGCCCACATGGCGCGCGGACGGCAGTGCACGCACCGCGCGTCATTTCCCCAGCCGCGCACAGTGGACTCGACGGGATTGGAGGTGCAGGCCATGGAAAATTTGTTGCAGAAGAACGCCGGTGTGCGTAGCATGGCCCGACCTGCGACCATGTGTGCATGACGATGACGGCACCACTGCCATTGAGCACAGAACTATCCCGCTGGCTCCGTGAAGCTGCCTGGATGCGCTGGCCAGAACTGAAAGACCGCGACGTGCCCTGGGACGTCGTCCCGGCCACCCGGCCCGAGTTCGGCGACTACCAGTGCAACGCAGCGATGTCGGCGGCCAAACTACTCCGCCGCGCGCCGCGGGACCTGGCAGCAGAACTGCTGGCAGCCGCCGGCAGTCATCCGGCCGTCGGCCACGTGGACATCGCGGGCCCGGGCTTTATCAACCTCACGTTGAACACTGCATGGGTGGAGTTGGCGCTGGATTCCCTTTCGGCCGACCCGCGTTTGGGCACGCCGCGGCCCGGCGAGGGGCAGACCATCGTCATGGATTACTCCAGTCCGAACGTGGCCAAGCCCATGCACATCGGGCACATTCGATCTACGGTGATCGGCAACGCGCTGGACCGGATACACCGGTTCCTAGGCTACCGCGTCATCGCCGACAATCACTTGGGCGACTGGGGCACTCAGTTCGGCCTCTTGTTGCTCGGATTCCGCGAGTTTAGCAACCTGACGGCCTACGAGGCCGAGCCGATCGAAGAACTCGAGCGTGTGTATGTTCTGAGCTATCAGCGCTCGCAAGAAGACCCGGCGTGGCTCGAGGCCGCCCGCGCAGAGTTGGTAAAACTCCAACAGGGCGATCCGGCGGCGCGGGCGCTATGGCGATCGTTCGTGGACCATAGCCTGCGGGAGTTCGACAAAATTTACCAACGGCTGGGCGTGCAGTTCGATCTTGTTCGCGGGGAAAGCTGGTACAACGATCGTTTGCCTGGCGTCATCCAACGGCTGCTCGACCTGGGGCTGGCGCGCGAAAGCGAGGGCGCCCTGATCGTGGATCTCAGCGACGAAGGATTGCCACCTTGCATCGTCCGCAAGCGTGACGGTGGCTACAACTACGCCACGACGGATATCGCCACGGTGCTCGCGCGCTGCGAGGAGTTCGCTCCCTCGTCCATCATCTACGTGACCGACGAGCGACAGCAACTTCACTTCCGCCAAATCTTCGCCATCGCCCGGCGCTTGGGTGTCCAGTGCGAACTGCGGCACGTATGGTTTGGCCTGATGCGTTTGCCGGAAGGTACGTTCTCGACCCGGCAAGGCAACGTCATCAAACTCGAGCGGTTGTTGGACGAAGCCGAGAAGCGCGCACTGGAAATCGTGCGGGCCAACAGCCCGGACCTTCCCGAGGAACAGCAACGAGCCATCGCTCGTGCGGTCGGCATTGGCGCGGTCAAGTACGCGGACCTGAGCCAGAACCCGCAAAGCCTGGTGGTGTTCACCTGGGAAAAAGCGCTGGCCATGGACGGCAACTCGGCGCCCTACTTGCAGTACGCGTGCGCCCGGATCGCGAGCGTGCTGGACAAGTACGCGGAGCGCTTCCCGGACCGCGACTGGGCCCGCGCCCCCATCCGATTACAGGAGCCGATCGAGCGCGAGCTCGGGGTGCGATTGCTGCAGTTCGCGGAAGCCGTCCTACAGGCCGCCGCGGCCTGCCGACCCAACCTCTTGACGGACTACTTGTACAACCTATCGCAGGTCTACAGCCGGTTTTATCAGACCGTCCCGTTCCTTCGAGCGCCCGACGGTGTGCGCGAAAGCCGCGTAAGGCTGAGTGCGGGGGTCGCCCAGGCTCTTCGCACTGGTCTGTCGCTGCTGGGCATCGAGACGCCCTCGCGAATCTAATGTGCGGGACGCGCATGACCGATTCACGTCCGCACGGCCGTCGCCCACGCATGACCCGAACGGCGTGGTTGTTTGTGGGCCTGCTGGCCGTTCCCGTCGTCGTATGGTTTCTGCCTGGGGTCTCCGAGTATTGTGCACCTGATCGCCTTTTGCCCAAACTCCGCGCGCTGTCCGTTCACCCTTACGGACGCTGGTGGGTCGCGTTCGGCGTCATCGCGCTGTTGATCATCGACCTCGTGTTGCCGGTGCCTTCCAGCGTCGTGGTGGTATTTGCCGGCGCGGCGTTGGGCACGTGGTGGGGTTGGATCGCTTCGTGGATCGGCTCCTGCTTGGAGTCAATGCTCGGCTATACGATTTGCCGGCTGGGTGGTCGTCCAGCGTACGAGTGGTTGGTGGGGGCTGAAGAAGCTTCGCAGTGCCGCGAGTTCTTCGAGCGAATGGGATGGTGGGCCGTCGCGCTGACTCGGCCGCTGCCGATCGTGAACGAGGCCACGGTGTTTTTAGCCGGGTTGGCCGCCATGCCGATTCGCCCGTTTGTCGCCGCCGTCGTGGCCGGCACAGCCCCCACGAATCTCCTTTGGGCCTGGCTGGGCGCCAACCTCGTGGAACCTGGTCGGTTCGAGTGGGCCATCGTCGGGGCGGCCGTCCTGATGGTTGCAGCGTGGGGCATGACTCGATATATTCTTTTCGGTAGGATGCAGGATCGAAGCCGATCCGCATTCCCGCGGTGAAGGCGCGGTAGCCAAGTGGTAAGGCGGAGGTCTGCAAAACCTCTATGCATCGGTTCGATTCCGATCCGCGCCTCCAGCATTCCAGCGTGACGTGTACTTCGGGAATTCTCCGTTTCCTGTCTTCCGAACTGCCGCGTTCTACCTGCGCCCCACACCGAATGACACGGGGCCGTAGGAAGCCATGGCAAGTTGGGCTTCTCCTGGCGACGAATCGCGCTACAATATTTGGACGCTAATCCCGTTCGATGATCAGGCTCGATTGGAAATACGCGGACCGACGCACCGCTGGGTCCCAGGGAATCTAGGGTTCGTTCGGTCGCAACTTTCGGGAGGCGAACAATGGACGCGCGATGGATTGCAGTGAGTACGGGGCTGGCGGTCGCATTCACCGGTTTGGCCAGCGATGCACCGCGACCGAACTTCATCGTGTTCTTCACGGATGACCACGGCTATGCCGACCTCGGCGCGCAGGGAGTCGTCTCGGACGTTCGCACACCGCACCTGGACGGGCTGGCCGCGGACGGGGTGCGGATGCCGCAAGGATACGTCACTGCGCCCCAATGCGTACCCTCGCGCGCAGGATTGCTCGTGGGCCGTGCTCAGAACCGATTCGGAGTGGAGCACAACCGATCGCCCTTGGATGGTTTTTCCACGCAAACGACTCTGGCTGAACGCCTCCGTGCAGTCGGCTACGTCACCGCAATGTTTGGCAAGTGGCATCTCGGACCTGCTCAGGAAATTCCACAACATGGCTTTCAACATGTGTTCGCCCAGCATGAACAAACTCGTTACTACGCCAACATTGGTTTGGACGGCCGCGATCGCCCCATGGGGCTGGCCGATCCAGAACTCTACCACGTCGACGCGTGCAGCCGGGCGGCCGCCGCGATCATCGAACGCTATCGCGACCGGCCGTTCTTTCTCTACGTGGCTTACCGCGCTCCCCACACGCCCCTGGACCCTCCCCCTGACTACTTGGCGCGGTTCCCAGGTCCGATGCCCGAACGACGACGCCGAGCGCTTGCGATGTTGGCCGCCGTGGACGACGGCGTGGGGCTCATCCGCGAGACTCTGCGCCGCTGTGGCCTCACCGAGCGCACGCTGATTTTCTTCGCGAGCGACAACGGCGCGCCGCTCGCCATGACCAAGCCTGACACCCCCGTGGACCTTCGGCTTCAGGCGCCGCCGGACGGCGGTTGGGACGGGTCATTGAACGATCCGTTGAGCGGCGAAAAAGGCATGCTGGCCGAAGGCGGTATTCGCGTTCCCTTCCTCGTGGCCTGGCCGAGCGTTGTCCCGAGCGGCCGGGTCTTTCCTCATCCGGTTTCCAGCCTGGACATCGCCGCCACGATCTGCGCGGCCGCCAACATTGCGGTTGCGAACGGTGAACTGGACGGCGTCAACCTCTTGCCGTTCTTGCGTGGCCAATGCACGGACGCTCCCCACGAAGTGCTTTGCTGGCGGTGGGTCGCGCAATGCGCGATCCGGGATCAGCGCTGGAAGTACCTGCGCGTGGGCGAGCGCGAGTACCTGTTCGATCTGGTGGAGGACCCGTCGGAGCGGCAGAACCGCATCGCCCAGTTTGGTGAGGTCGCCGACCGACTGCGCCAACGGTTGGACGCTTGGCTCCAGCAATTACAGCCTCCCGGATGGCAGACCGAGCCGGCCTCGAAATGGGTCTATCGGCTGGCTGACTTCCATCTCGAAGGTCGCAAGGAAGTCGCCGAAGAAGCGGTTCGAACCTTGACCGGCGGATGGGCCTCGCGGGGTGGTCGGCTCGTAGCGCGCGAAGGTTGCCTGGTGTTGGTTCCCACCAATGGGGCTCGCAGTGCCTACCTCGTTCGCAGCGGTGTACGCCATCCGGGCCCTCTGACGCTGCGCATCCAACTGCGCACCGATGGCGCCGGCGAGGGTCAAGTGCAATGGCGACACGAAAACGAAACGGACTTCGTTCCCGCTCATCGTGCGCGCTTTGCTGTGGCATCGAGTGGCGATTGGCAAACTTGCGAAGTTTCCGTTCCCACCACTGGGACTGTGATCCATTGGCGCATCGTGCTGCCATTTCCGACGACAGAAGTCCGGCGGATTCAAGTCCAGACCTCCCGCGGCACGACCGAACGGCTTTGGGGAACCTCGCCATGAGAGTTCGCACGCGGAGTCCACTGGCGCGGTGGGCAGATGCGGTAGCTCTGCTGGCCGCGGTTAGCGTCGCCGGCATCGCAGCCGAGTCCGAACGCGTTCAGGTCGCGGCGTTCTACTTTCCCAACTGGCACCGCCGCACCAACGATGGTGCGATCGTGTTCGGGGAATGGGCCAATCTTCAGCGCGCCGTACCGAGGTTTCCAGGGCACGCGCAGCCCAAGCGACCGCTCTGGGGAATCGAGGACGAAGCCGATCCGTCGGTCATGGCCAAGAAAATTGCCGCCGCCTCTGCCCACGGCGTGGACGCCTTCCTCTTCTGCTGGTACTACGTACCGGGAGGGCCGCGGTATCACTTCGCGCTCGACCACGGTTTTTTGCGCGCTACCAACTGCGGAGCGGTCAAGTTCGCCTTGATGTGGGCGAACCACCGCAGCGTGTCGCGCGAAGTGTTCGACCGAATGACATCTTTGGTCGTCACGCAGTATTTCCGACATCCCGCCTATTGGCGTCTGGACGGTCGGTGCGTCTTCAGCATCTACGAGGTGCGTCGGTTCGTGAACGACATGGGCTCGGTCGAAGCCGCCCGCGCTGCGCTGGACACGTTGCGGGCCGCCGCCGAGCCCGCCGGCGGGCTCCACCTGAACCTCGTTGACTTTCACCTCCTGAAAGAGAAGTCGCCACTCGAGCTCGCCCAAGCGCTGGGGGCCGATAGCATAACGAGTTACGTCTGGATCCACTGCCCTGCGGTCTGGAAAGTCCTCCAGTTTCCGACGACGACCTATGCCCGCGCACGCACTGCGTATTTCGATCACTGGAAGGCGACGTGGCTGCACTCGGCGCGCGTGCCGCACTGGCCCAACGTCACGATGGGATGGGATCCTTCGCCTCGCGTGCCGCCCGATCAACCGTGGGGCGGTGGGCCCTACCCGCGATCGCCGGTGCTGGTGGACAACTCACCGGCGGAATTCGAACTGGCGTTACGTCAAGCGCGCACTCTAGCACAGACGTGGCCGCCGGGACACCGCATCGTGACCATCTACGCTTGGAACGAGTGGACCGAGGGCGGATACCTCGAACCGGAAGAAGGAACGGGGTACGCGTACTTGGAGGCCATTCGACGAGTGTTCGGAGAACGCCATGAAGACCGCTGACATGCCTTTGTGCGCCCTGGGCCGTCGTCCATGGCGGACATGGACGCTTGTCGCCTACACTCTTCCAATCTTTGGAAACTTCCTGGCCGTTTCCGTCCAAGCGTTGGACAAACCCAATGTGATCTTGTTCCTGGTGGACGACATGGGCTGGGCAGACTGTGGCGCATATGGCTCCACGTACTACGAAACGCCCCACATGGATCGGTTCGCGTTGCAGTCCCTGCGCTTCACTCAAGCGTACGCGCAACCGCTGTGCTCGCCCACGCGTGCTTCAATTCTCACCGGCGTCTACCCCACGCGACACGGCGTGACGAGCGCGTCGGGTCACATGCCTCCCCAACCCCCCGACCACCGTTGGCTGCCCGACTCCGCGCCGCCCAACCGCCCCATGATCTATCCGGAAAGTAAGAATTACCTGGACCCGGCCTTCTATACTCTGGCCGAAGCGCTGAAAGACGCTGGTTATCGCACGGCGCACATCGGCAAGTGGCACTTGGGGCTCACTCGCCCGTACTGGCCCGACCAGCATGGGTTCGAGGTGGTTGTCCATGCTCAGCCCAGTGCTTCGCCGCCGAGCTATTTCTCGCCCTACGGCGTGGCGCCGGACGGCACGCCGAGCGGACGACACCACGTCGGCACGATCACGGACGGGCCGCCCGGGGAGTACATCACCGACCGCCTTACGGACGAAGCCATCCGGTTCATCGAACAGAACCGCGACCGCCCATTCTTCCTGAACCTCTGGCACTACGCGGTCCACGGTCCATGGGGTCACAAGGAAGAATACACACGGCAGTTCGCTCAGAAAAAAGACCCGCGCGGCCTTCAGGGCAATCCCATCATGGCCTCCATGCTCAAGAGCGTGGACGAAAGTCTCGGTCGCATCCTGACCAAGCTCGACGAGCTGGGGTTGTCCACGAACACGATCGTGATCTTTTTCTCGGACAACGGTGGCAACGTCCACAGCATGACGCCCGAGGACCGCAAGAGCCAGAACGTGCGGCCGGGCCACCCTGCCTGGGAGCGATTCCAAGATTGGCGCAAGTGGGCCGGCGATTTGCCGCCCACGACCAACGCGCCGCTTCGAAGCGGAAAGGGACGGCTCTATGAGGGAGGCATCCGCGTGCCCTTGATGGTCCGATGGCCGGGCCATATCCCTGCCGGCGCAGTCAGCGATGCCATCGTGGGTTGCATTGACCTCTATCCGACCATCGTGGACCTCTGCGGGATCCAGCTCCCTCCGAACATGCAGCGCTTCGATGGAAAGTCCTTGGCGCCCATCCTTCTTGGGACGGGCACGTGGTCACGCACAGCGTACTTCATTTGGTTTCCGCACCTTGTGCCGGGTGTGGCCGTACGGAGCGGCGATTGGAAACTGATCCGTCGCTTCGAGCCTCGACCGGACGAGTACGAAGGCCTATACGAGCTATTCAACTTGCGCGACGACATTGGTGAGACCACCAATCTCGCCTCTCGGTTTCCGGAAAAAGTACGCGAACTGGACACCCTGATTGAGCGTTTCATGGACGAAACCGGCGCGATTCGGCCGAAGCCGAACCCCGCCTACCGGCCGCGGCCTGATGTTGCCCGGCCGCATAACTCCACCGAAGGTCTGGTGCCTCGCGGATGTGAGCTAATCGTGACCAACGGTGTGCTACGCATCGTCCGCACCGGGTCTGCTCCCTTTTTAGGCATCGCAGGGTGGAGAGAACCTGGCCCCTACACCCTCGAACTCCGGGCACGCTGCAGCACGGGCGAAACGGGTACCGTACGTTGGTCGCTTTCCAGCTCGCCGGAATTCGACCGTCCGGGCCACTCGGTCGAGTTTCAGTGGCCTTCAGGACCCGACTGGCACGAGGTTTCGTTTCAGGTGCCCATCCGCGGTCTACCCCGCGTCGTCCGGGTGTATCTCCCTCCGAGCGCAACGTGGGTCGAACTGACCCATCTACATTGGCGCAGTGCCCATGGTCCAGTTCGCAGTTGGGACTTCTGCGCTCCTTCGCGCTGAATCGTTCGGCACCGCCCGCAGCTTGAAAGGAGTTTTACTTGCGCCACGAGCGGCTTCGGCGGAGAACGCGGCACAGGCGCGGGCCGAGTGCCTTCCGCAGGGGGTCAAAGTCTTCAGTGCAAAACCCCACGTGGTGGTGACGAGTCCACCCTTCCGCGTATTCGAAACATCCGGAGATGAACCCCACCATGCGCGAATGGTTGCGAGCGGTATCTTCGAACTTTTCGTAGTGCTGGGTGGCGGCCACCCACTCGCGTTGGCTCTGGTGCGCGGCGACCGCTCGCAGCTGTGTCGCCAGAACTGACGACGTGTCCACCACAAGCTCCGGGCGGTGCGGTTGCCGGCTAACAGGATCGCGCATGCCGACCGGAACCGCATGGTAGACACAGAGGTCCGCATCGAAGGCAGGACGAGGCGGATCAGTTTGGTAGAACGGAGCCGCCCGCACGAAGGCGGCCGAGACCGCCAAGCGAGCCGATTGAGTGTGGTCCTCCATGTAATCCGGATCCGCGTGCACTAAGACGATGGAGGGCTTGATTTCACGGATCAGAGCAGCAAGTCGACGAAGCGACCGCTCTTCGTAGAACACGCCCATGTCCCGCAACCACGGCGGATGATGAACCGCCCCTAGGATCTCCGCGGCTTCGCGCGCTTCGGCCTCGCGGATCTTTCGGAGCCGCGCCGGCGGGTGCACGCGACTGCCATAACAGCCGTCCGCCACGTTCACGCAGTGAACTTCCCACCCTCGTTCCCGAAGCAACAGCAACGTGCCACCCATCAAAATTTCTATGTCGTCGGGGTGCGCCCCGACGGCTAGCACGCGCGGGCGTTCCATACTCACAATTCCACAACCGAGCCGGTTTGAATGGAGCGCTCTTCGGCTTCGCAGATTTCGACGGCGACCGCGGCTTCTCGCGCTGTGACGCGCTCGGGCCTACGGCCACTACGAATACACTCTACCATGTAGGACAGCTCGCTATAATAGCCGTCGGGTCCCTCGCACTTCACCACGCGCGCTGGCTGGCCTTCTTCAAAGACCTTCAATGCCTCGGCCCCACGGTTCAAATCGTAGTCCACCGTTGCGCGTTCGAACTGCACCGTGAAACCCATGTGGAAGCCGAACCCGGGGGTCATGGCCCAACCGCCTTCCGCGGAAACGACAGCGCCACTGGCCACCTTGTAGAGCGCCACCACGTGGTCCACGGCCCCACTGATCCACGAACCACCGACGGCCATCACTGCGCGCGGCTTTCCGAAACAAAACTGGACGAAGTCCACATCGTGGATATGCAGATCCAGCAACGCGCCGCCGGACTTGGACCCGTCTAAAAAATCGCGGCTCCACCCAGGTGGTTCGCTGACGCGCCGAAATCGTGCCGCGCGCACGCGTCCATAGCGTCCCGAGTCAATGGCATCCTTCACCCAGGCATACTCGGGCCAAAACCGAAGGCACATTGCGGGCAGGAAGAACCCGCGCGCCCGCTCGGCTGCGTCGGCAATACGATGAGCGAGCGCAGCGGTACGGGCCAGAGGCTTCTCGCACACGACGTGCTTACCCGCCTCAAGGGCCGCGATGGCCATGTCCGCGTGGAGCATTGTCGGCACGCACAGGTCCACTAGCTGGACCTCTGGATCGGCCAAGAGGTCCTCGAACCGGCGAGTCGCCCGGATCGAATTCCAATCCAGCTTTAGAGGTTCGTTCCCTCCGAGGTTGCCGGCCACCTGCGAAAGGTTCCCACTCTCTGGAATCCTCACCGCGTCACAAACGGCCACAATCCGCACGTGAGGAAGCTTCAAGTACTGCCGCAAATGAGTCGTGCCCATGAACCCGAGCCCGACAACGCCCACGCCAATCGTTTCGGATGCCATGCTTGTGCCTCCAATGACTCCGCGCCCACGCCGGGGTTAGCCGGCCAGCAGCTGTTCGATCCATTCACGCCCGGTCCGAAGGTCCTCTACGCGGCGATCGCCCGCCTCTCGCTCGAAACACAGCCACCCCTGGAACCCAATTTGGTCCAGCACTTCGAAAAACGCCGGCCAATCTACCCGGCCCGTGCCCACGCGTACTTCTTCTCCCCACTCTCCGGGTGTGGGGGAAGGAATCGCATCTTTAATGTGAACTCCGCGCACCCAGCGGCCCACACGTTTCAATGCCTCAATGGGATCGCCCGACCCGTACAGCAACATGTTCGCGGGATCAAAGTTCACGGCTACGTTGGGCTCGTCCAATCGTACAAGAAACTGCTCGAGCGCCTCCGCGGTTTCCTGACCAGTTTCCAAGCCCAGCACCACCCCCTGTTCCGCGAATACGCGCGCCAGTGTCCGTACGCGCTGGAGGATCTTTTTGTACGATGGATCCGACGGCGAGTGGGGCAAAAAGCCCGCGTGGAAGGTCACGAATGGAATACCCAAGCGACGCGCGTTTACGGCGGTAATGCGCGCGTTAGCCAAATTGCCTTCCCACGTGTGATCCGGGACGATACCGCCAGTTCGGCGAATGGTCTCGATCGTGGTGTAGTCCTCGCCGATGGTTCGAAACATGCCAGCCACGGCGCGGAGGCCCGCGCGGATCCACAGATCCGGACCGACGTTCCAGGTCTCGGCGCTTTCCCGGAATGGGTCGAGGTCCAGTTGCATGAAGCTGAACCCCGCCGACTGTGCCCGTTCGAGCAACGTGGCTGGATCGGCAGGCTGCAGGGACCATGAACACACTGCCAAGCGGGAGCGGAAGAAGGTACGACTCGCTTCTCTCATGAGACACCTCGCGACAGGCATTCTGCAAATTGAACATCGAATTGTCAACAAAAGAGACTTGGCCTCGAGCCGATTGCGCGGTTCAGGATGAGCGCGTCCGTAGCGGGAGAGGCCCGGATGCCGACAACGGTGTTACCCCCACCCTCCGCTCAAAACCCCCGAGGTTTACAACATCGATCCGCCCGATTCCGAAAACATGCATTTTTAGACCACCCCCACTTGACACGGGGATGCGTTGCGCCGCGGATCGGACGGCGTGGAGGGTCGGGCTCCATCCCGACCCGATCCGGATGTGGTGGAACGCGGGGACGCGGTGGAACGGAAGGACGCGGTGCAACGCGGGGACGCGGTGGAACGCGTCCCTCCAAGTTGGAATTGGGCCGGGCGCCTTTCCTGCCACGCGTTCTCTTGCGTTTGGCGGCTTTGCAGCGCAATCGGCTCCTTGACCGCAGCAGAAGAATGGTGGGGGACCGGGTTGTGCGCAATTCCAGTCCAGGAAGTGATCACGTACGCCCCACCGCGCCTGCCTCGTGCCGCCTCAAGCCCAGGTGCGCTGCCCGGGGTGAAAACCGGCGTCTTCGAGCATAGCTCGATCTCGCTCCCATCCTTGTCCCGGCGTGGTGAGGTACCCCTCCGTGAACATCGAGTTGGCCACCCACAACGCCAGTGGCTGTAGGCTGCGCAGACAGGCCTCGCGTCCCCCGGCAATACGGATTTCGCGGTCTGGCAAGACGTACCGAAACATCGCCAGAACCTTCAGGCACTCCGTCGGGCGCAAACGAGGACGCCCTTCCAGGGGAGTGCCGGGCCGCGGATCCAAGAAGTTCACGGGCACGGAGTCCACGCCGAGCTCCCGAATCGCGAGCGCCAGGTCCACGCGATCCTCGTCGGATTCCCCCATGCCGACCAATCCACCACAACACAGTTCCAGACCTGCCGCCTTGGCCCGCCGAAGCGTCTCCCAACGTTCTCGCCAGGCGTGCGTCGAACAGATATTCGCGAAAAACCGTTCCGAGGTTTCCAAATTGTGGTTGTAGCGATTCACGCCGATCTCGGCCAAGCGACGAGCCTGTCGCTCCGTGAGCATTCCCAGCGAGGTACAGATTTGCAGCGGCGTTTCCTCCCGTATCCGTTTCACCGCGACGGCCAGCAGTTCGATCTGCGAATCCGTGGGCGCGCGACCGCTGGTGACCAGACACACGCGCCGAGCCCCCACGCGGGTGGCTTCGCGTGCCCGCTCGAGCAATGTGTCCGGCGACTGCAGCCCGTACACCGGGATGTCCGTCGTCGCCACCTTCGACTGGCTGCAGAACGCACAATCCTCGCTGCAGGCGCCGCTGCGGGCGTTGGCGATCACGTGAAGGTCCACGCTTCGCCCAAAGTAGTGGGCGCGGATCCGGAACGCGCCCTGCAGAAGCTCCAGAAGGTCGTCCTCGCTGACGCTCAAAATCCCGAGCGCTTCCGTCCGGGTCAACGGCCGGCCACTGAGCACCTCGTCGGCCAATCGAATCCACTCGCCATGCACACTCGCGCTCCTTCTAGGCTAGCTCGAACGAGCCGGCATTACGATCGAAGGAAATTCAGGCTACGACAACGCACCAGGGCGCGCAAGTGCGGGATGCGCTTTCCACAACAGCGGCGTAGGCGCGACGATCAGAGCAACACTTGAATGCCGAGCAGCCACTGATCGGGGCTGTCGCCCCACCGGAACTCAAGGCCGCCGCGAATGTTGTGGTCCTTTCCGAACACGTGCAGCCCCACCGTGTAGTCCTCGATGGTGTGCGCCCGATCGGGGTCTTGCAAGGAATACTTCACTACGGGCATGAATTTCCCGATCAACAAGCCTGACTCAACGAACGACGTGTGGCCTTTGAATATCGCGTTGTCCCAGTCGTACCACGCGGCGTTGAGGGTTAGGTTGGCCCCCAGCACGTTCCAACCAGACTGTAGGTCCACCACCCAGTTATCCGAATCGATGATTTCCGGTGGCGGCGCCGGCGCTGCAGCGTCCTCCGAAAGACTCACACGTCGCGTGGCCTTGCCCTGGCGATCCACGCCGGCACCGATGGACAAGTAGTCGCCCGCTTTGCCCAGCCGGCACTGGTTGAAGAACCATCCGGATTCAGCTTCGCCGATCAGGTTGATGGCAATGTGGCCCGTCAGGCGCAAGTCCGCGTCGGGGTTCTTGGACCCGCCTTCCTCGTCGTACCCATCGAACACACCGATGAAATAAGCAATCCGGCGGTTCCAGAAGGTTCCGTGCAATTCCGCACCAATATCGCGCCAGACATGCGTATTGGGGAGTTTGAGCACTTCCACGTTATAGTCGTTACCCAAGAGAGTCGTCGCGCCGCTACGGCTCTCGAACGAGAAGGGGAGCAGGATCAAACCAACTTTCAACCAGTGGTCCTTAAGCTCTGGCAGGCGAAGATCCACAAACAGGTCTTGCATCTTCAGGCGCGCATCGGTGCCATGCTTGCCTGCGTTGGGAATGTCGGTTTCCGCGAAGAACTGCACGCCGTCCATCACCTGGCCGGACAGAATGATTCTGGCCCGCCGAATGAAGAAGTCCGTTTCCGGGTCGGCGTCAGGTGTATGGGTTGCATGGATCTGACCCAAGAAACCATAGCTCATCCAACTGTCGGGTCCGAGTTCCACCTTGGGCCCCGCCTGAACTGCCCAGGCAAGGCCAGCCACCATGACGACAATTATCCAAACTTGAGTAGGTTGCCTCTTCATCCTGTCGCCCCTTTCTTTGCCGTTGTCCCACGACCAAGCACCGTAGTCGGAATATAGCGCACTTCGCCGTTCCGCCTCAAGTCTAGTCGCGGGCAACGGCTCGGAAAACCGCTTCCGGCCAACTTCCGCGGCGGAAAGCACCACATGCATCCACTCGGTCCGCCATGGGGCCACGCAGGCGGTGTTCTGGAGTAACGCGCCGTGCACCACCGATGCCCACGCGACCTGCACGGGGGGCGGCTCGACTGCGGGGTGGGGACGGGAACGCTGCGCGCACGCCCACATCGAGGTCTTCCCCCTGTGGCTCACTCGCCGGCATTGAGCTTGTATGGGGCCGCTAAATCTGCTAATGGGCAAGCAGAAGTCCATGGGGAACCTAGCGCCATGAAACAAAAGCTGAATCTCATCGTGGCGGTGCTGATCGGCCTACTGGCCTTCGCGTGGACGCATCACTATCTGCGGCGCGAGCGCGAAAAGATCTACGCCGGCGCTGAAACTGTCAAGGTTATCGTCGCACTCCAAGATATCCCAGCCGGGACGGTGTTGACCACGGACGTGTTGGGACAAAAGTCGGTCTTCAAGTCCGCCGTGGGCAACCAAGCGGTGTTACCGGAAGACTTGAACTACATCGTCGGAAAAAAGCTCCGATATATGGTCCGCCGCAACGATCCCCTTCTGTGGTCCGCGGTGGACGCGCCGGAACGACAGCGGTTCGGGCTGTCCCCGATGATCAAGACCGGCATGCGCGCATTGTCCTTGCCGATTGCCGGGGAGGCAGCCGTGAGCGGTTTGGTCCAACCCAACGATCGCGTGGACATCCTCGCCACGTTCACCATGCCATCGAAAACCACACCAGGACAGATGGAAACCGTGACGCTCACGTTGCTTCAGGACGTGCTGGTTCTGGCCACAGGGACTCGCTTGGCCCGCCCTGAAGGTGGGTACCAATCCGCGTTTGAGGGACGTCCCACCAGCTACAGTTCCGTGACGCTGGAAGTGACCCCACTGGAGGCGGAGCTGTTGGTGTTCGCGCAGAACATGAAAGGACAGCTGACGCTCACGCTGCGTAATCCGGAGGATGTGTCGTATGTGAAAGACCCGCCGTCCGTGAACTTCAAATACCTCGAATCCAAGGTTCCAGAATTCAACCTCTTCCGCCAAAAGAACATCCACCACAAGCCCGATTGACGTATGGGAAACTGGCAACTCCAAATCTCGCGTCCGGGGCGGCCGGAACGGACTTTCCCGGTCGAGCCAGGAGTGTATTCGATCGGGTCGGATCAGGAGAACCTGATCGTCTTACCCGATCCTACAGTGAACTGGCGCCACGCGGTGCTGACCATCGGCGAGAACGAGCTGTACATCGAAGATCTGATGACCGACCAGGGGACGTACGTAGATGAGATTCGAGTCACCGGGCGCAAACGCGTGTTTCCTGGACAAGCCATCCGCGTGGGGCCGTATCTCTTGCGCGTGCTTTCGGCCGATTTCGCCCCCGCCGCTCCACCCCTAGTGGCCGCCGCGGCCACGGCCGCTGACGAGCCGGAGAACGGGCAAGCAGCTCCGCCGCCGTCCACCCGCCGCGAGGAAGAGCTCAAGCGCCGCTCCATCCGACGTCAGATCCACGCGGAACTTCTCAAACGACTGGACATTCGCCGCCTCGCGGCGGGGCGGATCGAGGAAAAAGATCTCCGTCGCCGTGCGATGGAGCACATCCGTGCGATTATCCGCGACGTCCAGGATCGCCTCCCGAAGGACATCGACCCCGAGAAGCTCGCCAAGGAAGTCTACGACGAAGCCATTGGCCTCGGGCCGCTGGAAGACCTGCTGGCTGATCCGGAAATCACGGAAATCATGGTCAACGGCTGTGATCAGGTGTACGTCGAGCGAAACGGTAAACTCTACCTGACCGGGCGCACATTCCTCGACGACGACTCCGTTCTCGCGGTGATCGAACGAATTGTTTCGCCCATTGGGCGCCGAATTGACGAAAGCCAACCGTACGTGGATGCCCGCCTTCCCGATGGCTCGCGCGTGAACGCGATCATTCCGCCCCTCTCGTTGGTCGGGCCATGCCTCACTATCCGCAAGTTCTCCCGCACGCCGTTCACAGCCGAGGATCTGATCCGGCTGGGCACATGGACGCCTCCGATCGTCGCGTTTTTACGGGCGTGTGTACTGGGGCGGAAAAGCATGATCATCTCCGGCGGCACGGGATCCGGTAAAACCACACTGCTCAATGTGGTCAGTGCATTCATCCCGCCGGGCGAGCGGATCATCACGATCGAAGACGCCGCGGAGTTGCGGCTCAACCAACCCCACGTCGTCCGCCTCGAAGCCCGTCCGCCGAACATTGAAGGCAAGGGCGCCGTGACGATCCGCGACCTAGTTCGCAACGCGCTGCGCATGCGTCCAGATCGAATCATCGTGGGGGAGGTTCGTGGGGGTGAAGCGCTGGACATGTTACAGGCGATGAATACCGGGCACGAGGGGTCGCTGACCACGATTCACGCCAACTCGCCGCGCGATGTCATCTCGCGACTGGAAACGATGGTCCTCATGGCCGGCATGGACTTGCCTTTGCGTGCCATCCGCGAGCAAATCGGGTCGGCCATCCATCTCATTGTTCACGAAGCCCGGTACAGCGACGGTACGCGCAAAATCAGTCGCGTCGCCGAAGTGGTCGGTCTGGAGGGGGACCAGATCACCATGCAAGACATCTTCGTGTTCGAGCAAACTGGCGTCGACCGCACGGGCAAAGTGCTGGGCCGGCACATGCCCACCGGCGCCGTTCCGACGTTCCTGGAAGAACTCAAAGTCCGAGGGATCCACTTGGATCCGGCGATCTTCGATCCGTCGAGGGTAACATGAACGCGGTGGCGGTCGAACTGTGGTTGTCTTTGCTCTATGCCATCTGCTTTGGCCTTTTGGGTTACACGGTGGCCACTGCGTTGCGGGAGGGAATGGAGCAGTACGCCCAGACCTTCTCGACCGACACGGCGCGGCAGTTCGAGGATCTGTTCCTCTTCATCCCTCCGAAACGCATCGCCGACATCGCCCGACTTAGTGCAGCGGGCGTGTTCATCCTGTTCTACCTTCTATTCGGCGACCTCTCCTCTCGGGCGGGCGTGATCCGCGGCCTGGTGTTTGCCTCCGCCGGGGCAGTGCTCACCCTGTTTTCGCCCCGCATTCTGCTGCACTTCCTCCGGCGCCGCCGAATCGCGCGCTTCAATCAGCAGCTGGTGGACAGTCTCATCAGCATGAGCAGCGCCTTGAAGGCGGGGTTTAGCATCCTGCAAGCGTTCGAAACCGTGGTAAAGCAAAACCAAAACCCGATTTCTCAGGAGTTCTCGTTGTTCCTGCAGCAGGTCCGGGTCGGCGTACGGTTTGAAGATGCGTTGCGGAACATGGAGGAACGAGTCGGCAGCGAAGACCTCATTCTCATGAATCAAGCGATCGAAATCGCGCGAACGACGGGTGGCAATCTGACGGAAGTGTTTGAGAAAATTGCGGCCACCATCCGCGAACGCATGCGAATTCAGCAGCGCATCCGTTCACTCACCGCTCAAGGCCGGCTGCAAGGCATCGTCGTGGGCTTGATGCCAGTCGCGCTGCTGTTCCTGATGAGCTTGGTAGACCCGAAAATGATGGGCGACTTCATGGCTTCGCGCATTGGGATCGGGTTGATCGTGCTCGCCGGCCTGCTCGTCATCTCCGGCGGCCTGATCATCCGCAGGATCGTGGACATTCGAGTATGAGTGCGTGGACCCTCCATGACATCGTCCTCGGGATTCTGTGGGGCCTGTGCGCGTTCTTGTTGTCTTGGCACATCGCCGGACTGGTCACCGAGATCACCTATGTCACGCTAGCCGATGGCCGTCGGCGCGAGCGACGGATTCCTCTGCTATATCGTCTTCTGCTGCCCTTCACTCCCAACCTCGCCGGGTGGGTCAATCGGCCGATGTTCGCCCGAATCCGGGAAGACCTGGACCGACGCCTCGTCGCAGCGGGGTACGAGGGCCTCCTGAGTGGTCGCGAGCTCCTGGCTCTTCGCTGGTTGTTGCCCGCAGTGTTCGGACCTCTCACCGTGTTCCTAGTGCACTGGGGACTGGGACGTATCCCCGGCGCGGTGGGTCAGGCTCTTCTCCAACGTGCGCTGGTGTTCGATATCGTGCTCCTGCTCTATTGGTTCATCCAGCCGTCACTGTGGCTGCAGCGGAGGCTCCGCGAGCGCCACCTGCAGATTCAACGGGCGTTGCCGTTCGTGCTGGACCTACTAACGTTGTCCGTCGAGGCCGGGCTGGATTTCATGTCCGCCATCAAACGGATCATTGACCGACGAGAAATCGATGCCCTCAACGAAGAGCTGATCCGAATGTTCCGTGAAGTACAGCTCGGAAAAACGCGCCGCGAGGCATTGCGCGACTTGGCCGATCGCGTGCAGCAGCCGGATGTGCGAGCCGTGACCAACGCATTGGTTCAAGCCGACGAACTCGGCGTGAGCATCGGCGCCATTCTGCGAATCCAAGCCGACCAGATGCGCGTGCGCCGGTTCCTCAACGCCGAAAAGATGGCCAATGAAGCTCCCGTAAAGCTGTTGTTCCCGTTGATCGGCTTCATTTTCCCTGCGGTGTTTCTCATCCTGCTGGGCCCGATCGCCGTCCAGGTGATCCAACATGGGTTCTAACATTGCGGCCCCACGATGGAACATTTTCCGCGTCCGACGTTGACGAACACAAAAATCTCTTTATACATAGTGCCAAGAGCATGTACGCTGCCCGTACAACACGAACGGCCGTGATGAGCGTGAGTGGGCTGCTCACGCACGTACGCCTCTTCCAACGGGTAGAACGATTTGTGAAGTCGAATCCGGTGGCGCCCCGGACGATGAAACCCAAACCGAGCCGAGTGGCTCGTGTCGAAAGGGGGGATAACCATGCCCGCGAAGAAGAGCGCAACGACAAAGAAAGCCGCGAAGAAGAAGGCAGCGAAGAAATGCTAAGTTGAGCACGATCGCGTCGAGAGACGCAGTCGAGTGCTCACAGAAGGAAGCGGCAGTGTGTGCTGCCGCTTCTCCTTTTTCTGCGCATACGAACCCACACCGTTTCTCGGTAACGGCTTTGCGAAACGACGTCCGCAACTTGAAAACCCTCCAGAGGCGGGTAACTTAAAACTCGGATGAAGCGCGTCTGTTCCAAGAGCCCTTGCGCCGGTCGCTCTGGCATTCACTCGGGGGGGATCCTGAAGCTGGTACTCGTCGTTCTTTGCATTTTTTGCATCACGGCCGCACCTTCCTTTGCGCGATTCGATCCTCCGATCCTCCGCACTAGCCACTGCGCCAGCTGCGCCACTCCCGACGATTCTCGGAGCTGTTCCGCCTGTCCCGACGGCTGTTCCAAACCGTGCGACTGTCCTCAGGGTACCCTGCTCCCTCCTCTCAGCTATATCGCCCCCCCGGTGACGATTGTGTGCGGCGTTCCAGCTATTTGGAGCGCTTTGCGAATTTTCGATCCGCTCGATCCACCCAACCGAAACGAACCTCCCCAGACACCGCCTCCCATTCGCTGACAACCGCTCGACGATGGACGGCCGCCCACCCGTGGGCGGCCGGTAGGGTTCGATTTCGTCCGCAGAGTGTACTCACAAGGAGAATGAAGCGATGAGTAAACTTCTACATCGCCGGTCGTTCGTGGTTGCGGTGCTTTCACTCGTCCTGACGGCGCCGTGGCTTGTGGCGGCGCAACGCGGTGGCGGAACTTGCGGAGGCGGAAAGTCCTCCGAGTCTTCCGCGTGCCGGTGCGGTTGCTGCAACTGCCACGACTGCAAATGCGCGACTTGTAAGTGCTGCAAGTGTGAGACGTGCAAATGCACACCCAAAGCCGGAAGTGCCGCCGCAAAGTCCGGAGAAGCATCCGGTTAACTAAACGTGGATTAGCATTCCGGGACCGCTCGCCCGTCGTGGGCGAGCGGTCTTTGTTTTTGCGTTGCATCCTGTAGCCTCTCCGTGCAAACATCCTAATACCGACATCGAGGCAGAATCGTTCGGGGCCGGGCAAGGACGTATCATTCGGCGACCCACCAACCTGGAGGCCGCAGGCTTACTCGAGGGTAGATCCTTGACCTTGAACCACGTCGGCGAGGGCGCCAATAAAATCCTCGTCGGCATTCAACGATTTCGTTCGCTCGAATACCAAACCGAGGCGCTCGGCGTCGTGGCGTGCTGCGATGTCGAGGTCGTAGAGAACTTCTACATGGTCACAGACGAACCCGATCGGCGCTACCAATAACCCCTCGATGCTCTGCGCACGCGCTTGCCCCATCGTCTCACTCAACGTCGGTCCCATCCACGGTCCTACTGCCGCCGTTCCCTGGCTCTGGAATGCCACCGTCCAATCGGTCAGCCCGAGGCCATCCGCCAGCTGCTGCGCATGGGAGCGGATTTCCTTCTCGTAGGGCTCGTCGGCCGCTATGCGACGCAGCGGCAAGCTATGGGCGGTGAAGATCACCCTCACCCGGCGGAGGTGCTTCAACGGGGGAGAGTCCAACGCGCACCGGATGCGACGTCCCAGTGCATGCTGCAACGCCGGCGTGTTCCACCACGAGTCCACCCATCGTACCCGGGGTGCTGGAGTCCACCTCTGCAGTGCTTCCAACAGCCGTTGGCGATACCGCGCCACGCTTACCGTCGAGTAATGGGGGGCCATCACGATGGCGACCATATCCTGAACTCCATCGCGCATCATCGCTTCCACCGCACCCTGGATCCTTGGCTCCGAATGCCGCATACCCACGTACACCGAGCGTGGATCGCCCCGGCGTTCCAATTCTCGTTCCAGTGCCCTTGCTTGTTCGAAGGTGATTCGAAGCAATGGCGAGCCACCGACTTTCTCGTAGCGGTATCGCATCTCCGCCACGAGTTCCGGCGACGGTTCCCGCCCCTCCGCGACGTCACGGAGGTACTCCGCCATACGGTCGAGCGAGTCCACTGTCCCGTAGGCCATCAGAAGGACTGCTCGTCTCGTCGTACGATTCCCCGGTTCCATTCTTGACCTTTCTGGCCAAAGCGCCGATCATATTCCGCTGGCTGCCGGATGGTGTAATGGTAGCACCGCAGACTCTGGATCTGCTTGTCCAGGTTCGAATCCTGGTCCGGCAACCATTTTGGTTTAGCCACGGAAGTAGAGATAGGCTGCGAGGATCGCCGCGAGCACGCCGGCCGACGCTACCACATCCACCCAGTTCCAGCTCGCTCGTGATACCCGCCGCTGCTCTTCCGTCACAGTCCCGAGCGTCAAACCTCGGATCTGCTCTTCTGCAGGCGACTCGCTAGTAAGACTCACTCCCACCATCACCGCCACCGAGACCAGGAAAATCAGCAGGCTGTAGTACTGGAAGTACATTTTGTTCACGATCCAGAAGAAGCTGCCCCGCGCGTACTCGTACCCAAACAATTTCACGGGAGTATCCACTGCCAAGCGGAACAAACCTAACGCAAAGCCCACTGCCAGGGCCGTCCAGCACCCGCGCGCATTCACGCGCCGAGAAAAGACACCAAGGAAAAACACGGTGAAAATCGGCGGAGCAAGATATCCCTGCACGCTCTGCAAGTAATCGTAGAGCCCGCGCGCACCTCGGATGACTGGAATCCAGATCAACCCAATGACCACCATCACCGTGGTGGCCACTCGCCCCACCCACACAATTTGGTGCTGACTGGCGGTGGGATGTAACCGTGAGTAGAAATCCATGGTAAACAATGTGGACGAGGCATTGAACACCCCTGCCAGGGAGCTCATCAGCGCCGCCAAAAGTCCCGCCACGACCACCCCGCGCACCCCGACCGGCAAGACGTGCTGCAACAACATCGGGAACGCGGCTTGACTTGCGACCGGATCCAGCTGCCCATTCGGTAAAATCCGCGCGGCGATTTCAGGTACCTTGCCGCTCTTTGCGAGGGCGAAACAAATCATCCCTGGCACGATGAACAAAAACACCGGTGACAACTTCAGCCAGCCAGCGAAAATGCTACCGCGCCGCGCTTGGCGTTCATCGGGCGCGCCGAGAACTCGCTGCACGATGTACTGATCCGTGCACCAATACCATAGCCCAATGACGGGCGCGCAAAACAGCATGCCGAGCCAAGGGTAGTTTCCATTGAAGTACCAGGCCTGCCGCACCAATGCGCCATTGGCCGCGTATTCTTCTACGGGAGCCCAGGTCCCTTGAACTCCAGGCGGCACTAATGGCTTCCACAGGTTGAACATCTCACTGCCGCAAACTTCGCGCAAAACGCTCCAGCCGCCCAGCACTTGAAGGCCGAACACTGTCACCAGCAACGAGCCTAGGATCAGCACCACCGTCTGCAGCGCCTCTGTATAGGCCACCGCGCGCAGACCTCCCAGGACCGTGTACAGCCCCGTCAGTACCACCACCGCAAACGAACCCACCCAAAAGCTATCCAACACCCAAGGCCCAATTCGCACGCTAACCTCTGGAAACAGATAGGCAAACACGATCCCACCCGCGTAGATCCCGACGGCGATCTTGGTCAACACATACGCCACGAGGGAAATCAAAGAAAGGATCCAACGGCTGCGCGCCGAAAACCGCTTCTCGAGGAACTCCGGCATCGTGAACACCCTGGACCGCATGTAGAACGGCACAAACACCCATGCAAGCACCAGCAGGCACCATGCGTGCAGTTCGTAATGGGCCATGGCGACTCCATCCGTGCACCCTGACCCCGCCAGGCCGACTACATGCTCCGAGCCAATATTGGACGCAAAAATCGACGCCCCAATCGTCCACCACCCAAGATTCCGTCCCGCAAGAAAGTAGTCGTCCGCTGTATCCTTGCGCCGCGCAATCACCCATGCCGCCACGCCGAACACTAGACCGAAGTACACCAGCACCACTAGCCAGTCGACCATGCTCATCGCCGTGCGACCTCCATCGTCGAATCTAAGCCGGATTTAATTCGCGTTGCTAATAAAATAAAAGCTTCGCTGTGTCAAGCCTAAGCGGCGGCCAACCGTCAAGTAGTAATTCGAAGCGGCATGATTACGTAGATGAACGGCTCCTCCGCTCGGAGGACCGCGGGAGTCATCTCATCGGTCATCTCTAGCGTCACCTGGTCCGATGCCAACGCTTTGAGCGGCTCCATAAGAAACTCGGCATTGAAATAAAGGCTGACCGGTTTCCCATCGAACTCTACTGACAGCCGTTCCCGCGCTTCCCCAGTCTTGGGATTCTCGGCGCTGAGCTCCAACGCACCTGGCGAAAACGAAAACTTGACCCCGTAAGTTTTCTCGATTGAAAACAGCGACACGCGTCGCAGCGCACCCAAGAGGGCCTCTCGCCCGATCCGAGCCCTATAGCTACTCTGGGTTGAAACTACTTGCCGTACGTTCGGGTACTTCCCCTCCAAGAGCTTCGCAATTACCACCAAGTCGCCCGCATCGATCACTATCTGCCCTTCCATCGGAATGATGGCCGCCATGCCCTCGCCATCGAGCAAGGGTGGCAAATCCGCCGCAATATCCGCGGGCACGATCAACTCCGCATCCCCCTTCGCGCCCTCCAACTCCTGCTCCACCATCGCTAGACGCCGCCCGTCTGTCCCCACGACCGTAACGGTACTCCCATGAATTTGGAAGCACAGCCCAGTTAGGACCTGCCGGCCTTCTTCTTCCTTCGCCGCAGCATAGACCGTCCGCTGGATCATTTCCCGAATCAGCGCACGCTTAATCGGAATCCCTTTTTTATCCTCCCACTTGGGCAGGCTCGGAAAATCGTCCGCGCTAATCGCATTGATGCGGAACACTGCATCCCCGCCACGGATAACCACACTGGTGCCATCCGACGATTCGATTTCCAGCGGCCCGGGGCAAGTTTCCCGAACAATCGCCAATAGCGTCGACGCATCCACTGTGGTGGCCCCGTCCTCAGTCCCTTGGACTGGTAATGTAACCTGGACCCAGAACGAGCCATCTGTCGCCGCAACCGTAAAAATCTGACCTTTCAGATCAAGGAGAAAATTTTTGAGTACCTGCAGTGGGGTTGTGTCCGACACGGCTACGTGCGCCCGTTGAAGCACTGCAAGAAGTTCGTCCCGGGTCGTCGTAAGTTTCATCGCTCGTTCTCCTACTTGCGTTTCTTATCCAATCCCGTCGTCGTAGTATGTCTGTGAATTCGGCGCGAGGCAAGACAGAACTGTGGCAGGTACTGGGCAATCCTACTAGGCTGCAGGGGATCGGTAAGTTGTGAGTTTTTCTGTGGAAAAGTTCTCGTCGCGTTTGGTACGAGCGTGGTAAAGCGGGGGCGCACACGAAACTCACAAGGAATTTACAGAATGTTAGCGCTGCGGTGGGACCACCTCGCGGACCGCGGCACCGAGCTCATCGTGAAGGACTAGAACCGCAAATTTTTGAGCCGACGTGAGAGCCGGATCTTGGATGGACGCGTAGTCGAAGCGGCCACGCAGGTCAGTGTAGCCGTCCTTGTAGAATTTGATCTCTCCGTTGGGCATGCGGGCATATACCTTTACGTAGGCGGAGTGGACCGGTCTGCCTGTGGCCGCGTGGTGGACCGCGAGTTGTCCGTAGGCCTCGATAAACTCGGTGACTAAGCTGTTGGCGTAGCGTAGCACGACCTTCCGGATCCCGGTGCCGCTCGCTTCGATGAGAAGGTTGCGGGCATGAAGCTTCTCAGGGACTTCAACTGCGTAGGTGGTGCGGTCTTGAGGCAGACGAACGTCTAGAACATGGTGCGGGGCAATGATGGCAAGGTCGGCGGTGGCATCGACCGCGAAGGGGCTTCGGGAGAAGAGGGCTTCGACGTCTACCATGTAGAAGCGAAGGGTGCATTCCTTGAGATTACGGTAGTCCAGGCGGATCCGGGTACCTTCGGGTGTCAGCTCCAGCGCAGGGCCCTGCGAGGCGAGAGATTCGAGTAGCTGGAGGCGTTGTTCGGGGTCGGCCGGTTGCGTACGGGTTTCGCCTCGGATTTCGGCAAGTTGAGATGCGAGGGTACGGAAACGTGAGCGCCAGCGGGTAACGGGATGGTCTTGGTAGGCATTCGCCAGTCGTTCGGCGGTGCCAGTGTCGCCTTGGTACATGGCGAGATAGGCATGCAGGTAGTCGTATTGGACCTTCTCCGTAATACGGTCGGATTTGACGCGAGAGAACCATTGAATCGATTCTGCGACGCGATCCTGGAGGGACATGTAGTAGGCGATCGCCAGCTGGTCTTCATCGTCGAGTGCAGGTTTGAAGGAAAGGTAGCGGAGGTATGAGCGGTACTGTTCAAGGAAGGGTGGGTTGAAGATTTGATGTCGGCCCTGAAGGGGATGAGCGCGTGCGTGGATTAAGGGATCGTACTCGAGATGCCGGTAGCGATCTTCGCGGGATGCGTCCACGGATAGGACTCGGGATGCGACGAATAGTCCACAGCGAGCTCCAAACCCAATCGCGGTGAGGTAAGTACCCACGCGGGCTGGATCGTTGTGGAACAGGGCGTAGGACCAAAGCACCGGGGAAAAGTGCTTGCGGGCTTCGAGGATCTCAATCGCGGAGCGGTAAAACGCCGGATCTTTCATACGCCAGGCGATCTCGCCGAGGTCGAGTCGGTGCAGGTTCGCCTTGCGCAGGAACTCAAGCACCTCTTCGGGCTGGCCTTGGTGAGCGATCCAGATCCAAGATTCCGTGTCGGGGCGTGTCGGAGAGTCCACGACTTTGAATGGGCGCGTGCGGGCTCGGGCTAGACATCGCTCGTTTTCCAACACTGTGGCGGGGTAGTGGGAAAACTCGCCCGGCTGAGGGAAGTAGAAGGAGTATTCTATTTTCCAAGTGCTGTAGGGTTCGAGCACGATGCGCTGGGTCTTGGTGTACAAGCTGCCGTTCAGTGGGATGGCGCCGGCTGGGAGCTGGTAGAGCACGGCGATGTACCGACGCTGGCCGGTCGGGTTCGTTAGGACGATCCGCGCCCCGTACGGAACACCCACCAGAAACTCTTCCGTCACATACTTGTCGACGCGTTCAGCGCCGTCGAATCGCCAGGGGTCGTCAAGGCGGAAGAAGTTTTCGACGACGAGGATTTGGTCCTGTTGTGGATGAGGCTCGGCGACCTGAATGCGACGAGCGTACAGGAGAGCAGGAGCGGCAGGTTCGATCCGGACCTGGTGTGCATCGGCCTTAATATTGTGTTTTGGCGGTTCGAATGGAAGATCCAGGGAGGCCAAGGCGAGGAGTGCTTCGTTGACGCTTTGGGTACAGGCGAGGAAGTACCGGCTTAAGAATGGCCCGCCGGCGTGGTGCGCCAGTTCGGTCCAGAACCGGTTGGTTGTACACAAGCCCCGCGTGACGTACGCAGGTTTTTGTCGAAAGTATTGCTGTTCAGCAAGTTCTTTCGGAGGAGGCGCAGCGCGAAAGAGCGGGCGCGGCGCACCGGAAGGTTCGGCAGCGAAGAATCCCGATAGTTTGTCCGCTTGGCTCGCCCTTTCGGTTTCCGTTTGAAGCGCGCTCTTGCGCATTTCTCGGTTGGCTGCGGCATCCTTTGCGTCGGCGACCTCGATCCGGTCGGCTGCAGCTTCCCGGGCGCGCCTCAGTGCCATCTCGGCAGGGGCGGCGGGTGCTACAGCGGCGGTTCCGGCGCGTCCGGCGCCGCGTTGGGCCTCGTCCGCCAGCGCTGCGGCGACCATCCCGTCGGCGGTGAGCTGGGCGGCCGCCTGTGGGCGAGGCAGTCCTTCAAATAGGACGGAAGCCGCGGCGAACTCTGAGCCGAGGAGCCCCGCGTCCAGGACACAGTCGAAAAGGAAATCTTCTTGGGTGGGATTGATGGGAAGCAATTCTGCCAAGCTCCCGAGTTCGGCGACGATAGCGGCTTTTTCGTCGGGCAGGGAGTTGGCGAGGAGAATTTTCTCGAACAGGTTTAGACGGCGATAGCTCGGTAGGGGACGGTATGGGGAGAGGTCTCGGCCGAGCAACCAGTCGTCCAAGAAGGTTTTCTCGCGCTTGTTCTGTACATACGGGAGGACGACTTGTTCGAAGAAGGTGGGGTCTTTTCGGCGCAGAAAGTAGTGCAGCTCGTGGCAGGCGTAGCGGGAGTAGTAATCGAGTTTTTCGTCCCGCGTCAGCCTGGGCCAGCGGGTAATGAATTCGAAAGGTTCCAGATCGCGAGCGCCGGCGGCCACGAGAATGCGGAAAGCACGGCTGATCGTGTCGAGAAGTTCATACCGGAAGTATGGGGTGATGGGGAGAGTGACCGGCTGGCCCGGTTGGAGGATCTGGACGACCTTTTCTTCTTTGAAACTTTGGTTCGGATCGAGCGCCTGAGCAAGGCGGCGGTCAGTCGTAGGCACAGGGGCGTCGGGCAACGCGACGTGACGGAGCACGGCTTGCGCCGGGTCCGCTGCCCAAATTCGCACCCACGAACACCCTCGCAGTTGGTCACGGGGAATTCGGACCCAGCCATCTGGGTCGGGCGTCAGGTTCAGGAACACGGGCGATGGTTCTTGGAGGAAATCGAGCGTGGCGTACTGTTCGGCTATGGAAACCCCAGTGGCTGCGCCTTTCTCCATGGCCAGGCCCGCGGTGGGGGCGGTCTGTTGACGGTAGGCGGTGCCGGCTTGCAGCACTGGCGCTTGGACCTCTGTGGTGCGCAGAGCCCACGGATTCAGGAGCAACGACGGGCGTTCCAACATATTGCCGGGGAACCGTTGTGCCAGACGGCGATCGAGAATGTACCGCATTTCGTCGCTCAACACGCGCCCGGACTGGTAGAAGGAAACCGGTTGGGGTAAGGGAACCTGGAATAGGGGAGGCCAGTAGGTGGGCCCCATCAAAGTGAGCAGGTCGAACGGTGGCAGGAACCGTGTGGCGAAGACATGTACCCGGACCAACGGGTTGGGGTTCAGGACGCGGACGACGACTTCGTTATCGCGGACTTCCGGAACGCTGAGTTGTAGTGGGGAGGATGGCGACAGTTGGAGGGCACGGTGACGGGAGATCACGTAGCGGTCGCGGCGATCCCCTGCGGCTACGCGGATCAGCATCTCTTTACCGCCGGGGATCCAAAAAAGGGAGTAGTCACCTGGCTCTAGGCCGCGGAGCTCAAGGAACGGCTCCACTATGGAGAGTGCAGCGGAACGATCGGCGGCGAAGGTATCGCCGCGGAGTTCCAGCAGAGAAAACTGGTCTGGGCGTGGCAAGGGCTTCACCACCGGCAGTGGGAGCCGGAGGGGTTCGCCGGCGACTGCGTGGATCGGCTGGGGCCCCGTCCACGCATCAGAAGGAAGCGGAATCTCGACTTGAGAACCGGGCGGGCAGTGAACGGTCTGGCGCAGTTGCGCAAGTTCCGGTCGCGAGGTGGCCTCGAACATATCGGTGGGAGGTGTGTAGGTCACCTTAATGGCCTCGATATGCTCAAGTAACCCTAGGAAGACGCGGCCGTGCTCGTCGGTCTGGAACAAATCGGTGTAATCGCGGGTAACCCCCTTCGGTTGAAGGGCCACAGAGAGCGAGGCGTGCGGAATGGCTTCTCCATTCTTCCCGCGCAGTTCGAGGACGAAACCATCTGAGGTTCTGCGTACGAGCACTTGCCGCGAAGCGCCAGTTCGGTCGATGCTGTTGACAGCAAAGCGCGCCGAGGTGGACAGGTCCAGTTTCCCGTGAGTCACACGGCTGGTGATACGACCTTGCAATCGGAGCTCTAGGAGTTGGAGATCTGGTGGCGCACGGAAGAGCAGCACAGCCTGCCCATCCGGGTCGAACTGGACCGGATAGTATTCCCGCTCCGTCACAATCCCTTGAAGGTCCATTGCGCGAAGGACTGCACGTGGCTCTTCAAGTAGCTGGATTTGAAGAGGTTGTTGATGGGCCAGCAGCGTAGCGCGGATCAGCACCGGCACTTCGGCGCCGGGTAAAATGCGTTCCCGTTCGATGTACACGCCCGCGCGCAGCTCGAACGATTCGCGGAGATGCTGAAACCGGACCAACGTCGCGAAGTCGTCCACGCCGACGACCAAGGGAGCGTCGGTGGGTTCGGTGGTATAGGGGACGACGATGTCACCGTCTTCGCCAGCCGGAAACTCATGTTGACCCAGCCAAGCGCGTGCGTTCATGACTTTTTGGCCTTGCTCGTCGTAGACGGAGAGACGGTGCCCCGCGGCGGACAAGGTCTGGACCACTGCCAAGCGGCCTTTCTGGATTAATGCTCGACAACTTTTCCCACCGCCGACGCATTCCACGACCCAGGCTCCTCGCCCTTGGAGTTGTGGAAACTCAAACGTGCGAAGCACGCGGCGTTGTGGGGGATCCTGGTAGGTATGCGTCTCCGAGTGGGTCGGAACCAACCCCTCCAAGTTGACGGCGAGATCCAGTGGGCGTCCGGTATGACGGTAGTAATTGACGGTGTGGAGCCGATAGACGTGGACTTGGAGGTTGGTGATGTTTTTGACGAAGACTGTGAGCCGTACGGGATCAGCCGGCGCGAACTGGTCTGGATTTTGCGGGGAAAATTCCAGATCCACGCGCTTTTGGATGGCTTCGAACTCCGAAGCTGGAATCCACCCGGCCCACTTCGCAGGATCCCCAATCCCGTTCACGAGTTTCGCCTCCACGAACAGCCGCCGCAGGACCTCGTCGCGCACCCAGGGCCGGAACGCTTCAAAATCTTGGGCGTCGGCCAAGAAGTACAAGAGGTAGTCGCGCACCAGCGGTTCGTCGTTCCCGATGGGAGTTAGGAGCGGCAGATTAGGATTCGCGTCGAGGCGTGCGAGATGTGCGGCGGGAAGGCGCTCGACTGCGTGGGCGGGCGCGTACGGGACTGCACGTGGGAGTTTCAGATATTGGAGGAAGCGTTCCCGGTTGTAGATGCCCATGCGGCGATCGTGTACGAGGCGGTGGTACAGGACCGCGCCTTTGAGGCTGTTGTGGACCGGCGCCAGAGTGCTCACGAATTGCCAAAGCCGTTCAAGGTAGCGTTCCCGTTGTGCGGGGTCGGTCACGACGTCCTCCTCCGAAGTGGGGACGAGTTTGGCAAGGTACGTTTGGACAAACGTTTCTTCATTCCGGAGTAAGGGACGTTTTTGAAGGAGTTGGTCCAACTGCTCGCGAGTCAATTTTCGGTGAATCTCCAGGGTCCCGAATGGTTCTGCGTTCGGGCGTGCGAGATCGCTGGCAATTAGGTCCACAAGACCGGGGAAGTCGGGCCGCTTTAATCGCCGGAGCAGCTCGCGTTGGCGCGGTTCGCTCAAGGGCCGGCCTGCGAGCAGGTACAAACCTTCATCATTGAATGCGGACAGGTCTTCCGCACCGCAGCGACTCAAGGCCCACTCGACCAACCGGTCCTGGGACACTTGGGCGGGGTCCAAGCGCGATGGATATCGTGGTTGGGTCTCGGGCGAGCGACGGACGTGGTTGAATTGCAGGCGGAGCTTGTTCACGAGCCCCGCTAGCGCGTTGGGGTCTCCACGGTCGTACTCCAGCACGAGTTGACGGGCCTCGAGTTCTTCGTATCGCGGGTCGCTGCGGTGGGCGCTCTTCCACTCTTGGAGAAGTTTTCTCGCCTCATCGAGCCGGCCGGTATTTTGTGCGTGCAGTGCGCGGTAAAAGAAGAAATCCGGCGTTCCGGGCAGCAGGTCGCGGAGCGCTTGTTCGCGATCGAGGGCCAATGCGAATTTTTCGATGAAGCCGATCTCGTGGCTGGGCTGAGCCAGCGCAGCCGTGGCCACTAGTACGGTCCCAACCAGAAACCGAGAGAGCGGCGGCGTGGAGTTGATAGTTCGGTTCATGACGCACCTCTTTGACTTCGCATGGACGATTCGGATCATCCGCTATGGAATACGTCCCAGGGGGTCTCCTTCTTCAGCTTATGCCCTGGGATTCTTGGAGACAACCGGCCAACTGCGATGACCAGGGCTTGGGTGGACTCCGGCTCAAGCGAGGCGGTGGCAGGCGAGATGAAAGTGCGCAGCGAACTGTCGCGCAACTTGGCGGTAGGGGGTACAGCGCTGAAACCCCAACGCCCGGATTTGATCGGTGGCGAGTTGGGAATCTCTCGGGCGTTGTGCAGGCCGAGGCTGGACGGTGGGACTGGGACGGACGTGGTCGTACGAAAGGCCCCATTCCTCGGCGGCGGCGACCACCATTTGATACCGCGTCATGCCTTCCTGGCCGCTGAAGTGGATCGTGCCCGTGATGTGGTGCTGCAGAAGAAAGCCAATGCATTCCGCCACGTCTCGCGTCCAGGTAGGGAAGCGTCGAAGGACGTGGTCCAACTGGACAGGTGTGCGTTGGCGTAGATCGCGCCACACCTGGGTGAAAAACTCGGATCGCTCGAGATCGGGACCGACGCCAACCAGGAGCGGAATGCGGAGCACCAGGGAATTCGGGCGAGAGCGGACGATATCTTCGGCCTCGGCTTTAGTTTGCCCGTAGACGTTGAGCGGCCGGCGTGGGCTGTGCTCGTAGTAGGGAGGGTGTTCGCCGTCGAAGACATAGTCGGTGCTGATGAAGATCAGGTAGGTCGCCGTCGGAATTGCCTCCACGAGCCGGGCGACACTCTCAGTGTTCAGTCGTCGGGCCGCTTCGGGATGGGTCTCACAGAAGTCCGGATCGCGGTAGGCGGCCATATGCAGGACGACGTCCGGCAAATACTGATCGAGTAGCTGGTGCCAGGCGTTCGGTTGAGTGAGGTCTGCCGTACACCCACCGGGTGGCTGGTGGCGGCCGCCGACAGGGAAAACCTCGTGCTGAGCAGCGAGGGCGGGAACTACTTCGCGCCCGAGAAATCCTGTTGCGCCAGTGACCAAAACCTTCATCGACAGGCGATCAAGCTACGGAAGAGCCCCTTGAAAGACAAGTCCTCCCAATTCGCGAAGGTCGTGAACGCCATGCAAGACCGCGGAACTGCGTAGCCGGACGGCACGGGAAAGACCTCGTAGTTCTTTGGTGCTCGATGCGATCCGGGGATTTCTAAATCGAAGGTTCCAAGGGGTAAGCCGTCCTCTGAACTGGCATCTCTCCCACCCTTGACCCCGACGCTAGTTCAGTCCAGCCGGCCCCCGGCTGTACAGATGGCTCGTGCGCACGACCAGTGCGCGATGCAAATGTTGGCGTGGGGCCGGCGGTACTCCATTGTTGTACATTACGTCCGCTTCCGCGGCCACCGTGAGAGGGCAGGTTTGAAACCAAGGTATCGGGTACACGCCGGGCATCTGGAGGCTACCCAATCTGCTGTGCGGGCAGACTTCGCGCGTTCAAAATGCATCGTAACACATTGACTACCCGTGGAGTTGAATGATCTGCGCGAGGGTCCGTCACCAAGGCTGGAAGGTCCAAGTCAGGCCAGCGGTGCTGAACCAGTCCGGATCATCGCCGGTCAGGCTCGCGCCAACCGCGAAGTCAAGCACCAGGGCATCGTGGAGAGCATATCGAAGACCCACCGCGGCATGGGCGCTTTGTTCGGCGCCGGGGATGTCGCGATTCCCGAACGTTTCCGCCACGAGTTGGATTTGCTCGGTGATCGTCATGTCCAATGCGATTCCCCAGTGAAGAACATCAGGTTCGGCATCCGTGACCCATGCTCGGCCCAGGTTGAGATGAACCCCGACTTGATCCGAGAGGTTCCCCGAGAGGATGAACAGGATATCCCAAGAAGGTTGGGCCGAGCCGAACCCATGCTCATGCTCTGGGGAAGGCAACGTCCAAGTGGGAACGATACTACCTCGCAGGTTGAGCCAAGGTGCTTGGAGTACCTGCCACTTGAACTGGAGAAATGGATCTACTAGCCAGGAAAAATGCTTGGGGTCTTCCTCGTCCGGCGAATCGCGGTTTTCGAGATATGTTGAGCACGCGCCAACTGCAAATTCGAGACGAGGAGCAACGCCCACGGCGAGGGTCCAGGGCAGATGCCAGGCCGAGTCAGCGGCGATGCGTTCCCATATGCCACCCGCTTCGAGTTCCCAGCACGGTGGTTCAACAGGGTCCGCGTCGTCCGTCACCAGCGGACGCCCCGCCATCGTCACGGTCGCAAGACACATCACGGTCGTAGTTACAAGTATAGGTCGGTTCATGGTGGTAATATGTTTTGGCTTTAGTGTATTACGAGCAAGGGGCAAGTCAAGTCACAGAAGGCGAACGCGTGGCCCAGTGCCGATCTAGGGTCCGTACGGACTGAGCGTACTCAGAACCAGCGCGACAAGAGTAGCCCGAGCAGAGAAACCGCGCCGAAGGGCAGCATGAGCTGCGCTGTGTGCGCGTCAAGGTCTAGACGTTGTTCTCGACTCAGATCGGCTTGGCGAATTCGTTGTTGTGCGGCGGGCCAGGTGACAAGGACCAACGCGAGCGTCCATGGCATGGGGGGGACGCGGCCCGGAATAAGGCGTGGCAGAATGATCATGACGAAGGTCAGTCCGTAGGCGCCCATAACGAGTGCGCGGTAGTATCGACGAGAACCAGCCTCGCCAAGCCGTTGTGCCAACGTGACGACCCCAGCGGCCCGGTCGTCCTCGATGTCCCGCCAGTTGTTCGCGTGCAACACGGCCACGACCAGCGAAGCGAATGGGATCATCCAGACAAACGAAGCCCAGGAAAAGGAGCCGGTTAGGACGCTCGCAGTTCCAGCCGAAATCAACGGTCCAAATGCCAACCATACTGCGACATCGCCTAACCCAATGGGCTTGAGCCAGGTGTAGCCGACGGCCAACAGGGCGCCTATGGCGGCAATCTGAAGTGGGACGGTGCTGTAGTTCCAGCTGAGCGTTGCACCAATACCCGCGGCCAGCAAAAGACATAGGATGGCCAGCGCAAGCGTTTGGGCCGAGGAAAGCCAGCCTCGTGCAAGCGCCCCGCTGACGGGCAATGGAACACGGTCGAGGCCACGGTGATGGTCGGCAACGTCGTTAAGCATGTTGGCCGCCGCGTGGGCTAGCCACGACCCAAGTAGGGCTAAGCCGACGCGTACCCAGTTCAATTCTGCGCCCTCGCGCCATACGGCGACGGCCGCTCCAAAGAGCACGGGGACCGTGGAGATCGGCGCGCTCCAGGGGCGCGCCGCGATGAACAGCCGTTTGGGCCAAGATGGCAACTCGAGTGGAAATGCATCCGTGTTCATGGCCTCGTAATGGTAAGAGCGCAGCCAAGCGTGTCAAATGTGGACCTAGCCGCGCGTCAGCTCGCGGACCATTGCATACGAGGGCGTACGATCGACTCTCCCACTTGCTGACTATACCAAGTGATCACTGCAACATTCACGCGTGCGACGACCTCCGGACGTCGGGTGGCCAAGATGACTTCTTCACCCGGATCGAACGCGCTGGACGCGCGCCCAATGCCTGCGAGGCGAAGTAGCGAAGGCGGGACGTCGAGCGTGGACCAGACCCGGTTGGAGTCGGTAGTGGGTCGTCGGCTGGATTCCATTTGCTCGGGTACCCACACAATCAGGGAGAACGAATGCCCCTTTCGTGCAGGCTCCATTTCGACCTCCGAAAAAGGCCGGGACTCCCTGCGGTCGGCTCCGGCCCGTTATCGGAGAGAACGAACACGACCGCATTGGCCCGCAGCGTGGAGTTGGTTTAAGTGAACTCGAACACGGGGCCAAGTTGCTCGCCTGTGGCCTCCCAACCCCCGGCAAAGGTCTTTGCGACTACCGTCCCAGTGTCGGCCGCGCAGCGGACAGCATGGGCTGTGAACACTGGCCGGCTAGAGATGGACATAGAACGGGACTCCATCGCGAACGGCCTTGTCCATGAAACGCAAAACTGCCTCGGCGTAATGTCTGGTCAATCGGGATCGGTTCGTCCATACGATGGGCGCTCGAGCGAGCCACTCCAACCCAAGGGAATAGGGGAGCGACGGCCCGGCTTTGCATGCGTCGCATCGCCAGAGTAATCTGAAACCGATTGCTTCGAAATTAGTCAAGAACACGTCGAAGCCGCACTCCACGGATGCTCGGTGCGTTGTTTACGTCGCGTTGTCCGCCCAGATGCCATGAAATGTCGGGTTCGGTACCCAATGCGGTGTAGTTCACGGGCCATGGAAGGCGCCGTGGTCGGCAACCGGCTGGACATTCCACGGCAGGCGTTGGCGTCTCAGGCACAGGGTAGGACATGAGAATCCGGGATAGCGGGTAGCATCCGGGCCCGAGCGCGCAGCGAGTTGAGGAACAAACGGGCGCGGCCGCACAGAACTGACTGAAGAAAGCGAAAGTCCTCGGAGGCAAGTGGTTCTAGGTTGGACATGGTCTATGGCGATGCACGCGAACCCTGGAATGTCCCCCAACCCGAGGTCGTCCATCCACAAGAGCGACGGGGAAATTTGGGCGGCCGGCTGAAAGGTCGACCCGAACCCGGCGAAAAATCCTAGCGGCCGAGCCAGGATGCGCGCGGGAACCCCAGCGCTTGAGCCCCCGACGTTTTTGAGGAAGGCATGTCCGCCCTGCGGCCAAAAACCTCAGAAGTTAACACCAAGCCCGATTCGTATGATTGGACCCGAGGAGTCCACGCTGGAGCCAACATCGCGGCCCCCTTCGTCCAAATGTGCTGAGTCGGCGAAACGGTATCCGCCTGAGGCAAACAGGGAGAGGGCCCGGTTGAGTCGGATGGACACCCCGCCGAGGAGGTCCACGAAACCGTACGAAGCTTCGAACGTACGCCAAGTGGTCGCGGCACCCGTTGGGGTATTCACCACATCCAATTCGTACGTGGCCCAACCCGGGCTGACTTCGGTCCAGACGATCCAGGGTGAGGTTGGGCTAGTGAACCATTGATAATTGAGCCCCAGTGCCATTTGGCCTGCCCGGGCCTCCGCGCGCGTGTAGCCAGCCACCCGCATATCAGCATCTCGAGCGGCCCAACTGGCGAACCTCAGCCCAAGGCGAGTGCGACGGGAGTCTACGCGCCAAAGGATGCCGAAATCTAGCCCACCCCACTGGTCCAAATCGGGCGACGCAGATGCGCCATCTAACATGGAACCGGTGAGAGAATCCGGTTTCGACCACGACAGGCCCACATCCACCGCCATGCGTCGGAAGAAACCGAGCGGAATCGGCTGCCAGAACTTGGCGTCGAACCGCTGCATGAGTTCTACGGTTTGCTCTGGGGTCATTTTGTCCACCGCACGGATGAGCTCTTCCGGCGTCAGCTCCGCAGCAAATGAGGTGACGGTCAGCCATCCAAGCAGGCACGCATATCGTCGCTTCATTGGGCACCTCCTGGGTTCGATCCGATCGTATTTTCCTCGCACCGGGTGAATCGTGCAACTACTGGAACACTCCCTTTGCTCACGCGCAGTGGCCCAATTGGGGCGTTCGCACGGCCTGCAGGGGAACGCGCCGCAGCCATTCCCGGAGCGACCGGTAGGCGCACCTTGCCGGCCCGTCGAGCTTGGGAGCTGCGACTTGGGAGGCGGCTAGATTCGCTAGAACTTCTTCTAGTTGCGACCGCACCTCTTCGTCCGACAGATTGCACTCGGCAGGTGGGAAGGGGAACCGATCCGCATAGTACCAGGGCAACGACTCTCCGCTTGCCCAAGACTCGAAGCGTTTCCAATCTTCATCGGCGTTACCCTGGGAACCGGGAGGGAACAGGAACCCGTGGCGTTGGAGCGTCAGCCGATTCCTCCAGCGAGCCCAGGCTGTGAGCCACAGCTGGACGGCTCGAAGTTCGGGGGGTGTTGGAGGATGACCGAGGAGCTCGGCGGCACGGTGGGTCCATGCCGAGGTATCGGCCGGAACATCTCGATCCGGGTCCGTAGCACTGTATACCGACATGATCATGACGACCGCCTTTCATTTCGTGCTTCACTGCTCACAGTCCTATAAAGAGTCCGATTTGCGTTTTTTCCGCGCCGTGGTTGTACCGCGAGACCTGCGGGGCTAGGCCAGACACTTCAAGGCCACCGCAGACGCGATGTACTAGGCAGGTTCTCAGCGCCTTTCCAACCTCGATGACCTGTGAGCTGTTCGATCCTGAAGTCATCATGCGTGGGGTACTGTCATCGGGTGCCGGGTAAGATCCGCTGGCTATGCCCAACGCGAGTGGGGCAATTGGGCAAACCTCTGTAATCTGCTCTATAATTCGGTTCCCATGAACCGATGGTGGCTCCGACTTGGAATTCATTCGCGTTGGATAGTTCAGCGTAGTTGGGGATTCTTGGAATCGCAGTGGGGTGACTGTGGCCCGCGAAGAACAGCGTGGGCGGCGGTGATGGGCGCGATCGCCCTGAGTGCGCAAGATGGACCTGAGCGGGCGTTGGCAGGAGAGAGCGCGCAGGTCTCAGTGTGCACTGGGTTGGTGGTGGAAATCATCGGTCCAAAATACTCGCCGGATCCGGCGAGGGTGGTCGTCGCGCAACGCCAGGCGGATGCTGGGGGCAGCACCAGCGTGCGCAACGTGTCGCCGGCGCATCTGGAGTGGAAGCGGGGGGGCTATTTTCA
>CAACVY010000075.1 GCA_900661335.1 uncultured bacterium
CTCAATCTGCGGCACCCCCCGCGGCGCGGGCGGGATGCCGTCGAGGATGAACCGACGATGAAAATCCAACCGCTCGGAGATCGAGTACTGGTGGAACCGATCAAGGAGGAGGAGCAGAAGAAAGGCGGGATCATCATTCCCGATACCGCCAAAGAAAAGCCCACCACCGGGAAAGTGATCGCGATCGGGACCGGGAAACTGGACGAGAAGGGCAACAAGATCCCCTTCAACGTCAAGGTGGGCGACAAGGTTCTCATGCCGAAGTACGGCGGAACCGAAGTCAAGTTGGACGATAAGGAATACCAGATCATCCGCGAGGAGGACATCCTGGGCATCATCCAGGAGTAACCCAGCGGACGGACGCTTGAACCCAACGGAAAGGAGCATGCAACGATGGCAGCGAAACAATTGAAATACGACGCGGAAGCGCGACAAGCGATTCTCAGCGGCGTCGAGCAACTGGCGCGCGCGGTCGCCGTCACACTGGGCCCCCGGGGGCGGAATGTGATCATTGACAAGAAATTCGGTTCCCCGACGGTGACCAAGGACGGCGTCACAGTGGCGAAGGAAATCGAGCTCAAAGACCCCTTCGAGAACATGGGCGCCCAGATGGTCCGCGAGGTCGCGAGCAAGACCAGCGATGTGGCCGGCGATGGTACCACGACGGCCACGGTGCTGGCTGAAGCGATCTATCGCGAGGGCCTCAAGAACGTCACCGCTGGCGCCAACCCGATGAGCCTCAAGCGGGGCATCGACAAGGCGGTCGAAGCGGTGGTCAAAGAGCTCGAAAAAATGAGCAAGAAGGTGAAGGACCGGGCCGAGATCTCCCAGGTGGCCACCATTTCGGCCAACGGCGATACGGCCATCGGCGAGATCATCGCCGACGCGATGGAGAAGGTCGGCAAGGACGGCACCATCACCGTGGAGGAAGCCAAGAGCATCGAGACCACGCTCGAGGTCGTGGAAGGGATGCAGTTCGACAAGGGGTACCTCTCGCCCTACTTCGTCACCAACACGGAGACGATGGAGTGCGTGCTGGAGGACTGCTACGTCCTGATCTATGAGAAGAAGATCTCCAACCTCCAGGACATCCTGCCCCTCTTGCAGAACATCGCCAAGAGCGGCAAGCCGCTGTTGGTGATCGCAGAGGAAGTTGAGGGCGAAGCCCTGGCAACCCTGGTCGTCAACCGCATCCGTGGCACGCTCTCCTGCTGCGCGGTGAAAGCGCCGGGCTTCGGCGATCGGCGGAAAGCCATGTGCGAGGATATCGCCATCCTCACCGGTGGGAAGTTCATCAGCGAAGATCTGGGCATCAAGTTGGAGAACGTGCAGCTGTCCGATCTCGGTCGCGCGAAGCGCGTCACGGTGGACAAGGACACGACAACCATCGTGGAAGGCGCCGGGAAGACCTCCGAGATCAAGGCCCGGATCGAACAGATCCGCCGGCAGATCGAGGAAACGACCTCGGACTACGACCGCGAGAAGCTGCAGGAGCGGCTGGCGAAGCTCGCCGGTGGTGTGGCGGTGATTAACGTCGGCGCGGCGACCGAGACCGAAATGAAGGAGAAGAAGGCTCGGGTCGAAGATGCCCTCCATGCCACTCGCGCCGCGGTCGAGGAAGGCATTGTGCCCGGCGGCGGCGTGGCGCTCGTGCGCGCGGCGTCGGCCGTCGCCAATCTCAAGCTCGAAGGCGATGAGGCCGTCGGCGCCGAGATCGTCCGCAAAGCGTGCGAAGCGCCGCTGCGACAATTGGTCGAGAACGCTGGACTGGAAGGCGCCGTGATCCTCGAAGAGGTCAAGAAAGGCAAGGGCTCCTACGGGTACGACGTGGCCCGGGGCGAATTCTGCGACCTCTACAAGGCGGGCATCGTGGACCCGACTAAAGTCGCCCGTACGGCCCTCCAAAATGCCGCCTCGATTGCGGGCCTGCTCCTGACGACGGAGTGCATGATCACCGAGATTCCGGAGAAGAAGGAATCGTCGCCGTCGCGGGACGTGGACTATTGAGACTAGACTGCGGTTCGAGAGAGGGCGCCTACGGGCGCCCTCTTTTTTTGTCCAACGTCGGCGGATGAACAAACTCGACGAGATGCGCGAGGCTTTGGAAAAGCTCGAAGACCCTTCGTAGGCCGGTCCCTGACGAACTTGAACCGCGGCCCAAGATTCAAATGAGATGAGACGCATGGCGCAAACTGCATAGGAAGAACGAACGGACACTCCGGCCACAAGGGGACGCCTGCGTACAATAAAGTTTCGTCGAAGACGTTATGCCCATCAAGGTGTGCTCGATTCGCAACGAGCCGCCGATCGGAGTTGAACGACGATGAAAACTACGTTGAGCATTTCAATGGCAGTACTGATGATCCCAGCGTTAACTGCACCGGGCCGTGCCGTCGACAAAGGTCAAGAACGGGGTGCGGCCCATCTGGAGGCCGCGTTCAAGAAGATCGACGCGGATGGCAACGGAGCTGTCTCTCTCGAAGAGTTCATCAAGGCGCGCAACCCAGCGAACGATGAGGCCAAGCAAAAGCTGGAGACGCGCTTCAAGAAGATGGACGCAGACGGCAACGGGCAACTGACCCTCGAGGAGTTCAAGAAGGCGATGGAGGCGCACCTTTCAAAAAGGAACTCCGATGGCAACAACCGGCTCGTAGCCGGGCGGCAACATCGGAATAGTCGGCGCGGTCACCATCGCCATGCTCACAAGCGACAGCGGTGAAGTGGTGTGCACCGCGATGAAAATAGGATGCGCCGCGGGGACAGTGGGGCACGAATGTTCAGCCAGTAAGCCCGTCCTGGCGGCTCAAAACGGCCAAAGGTTCTGGAGAGTACAGTCGAACTGAGGACGCGTGTACTCGCCTCGGACTGGACCTTCGCGATGGACCCGTCGTGGCAACCCCACCTGTGTCGCGAATTACGTCGTTCGGAGGCCATGGCGGACTTGCCGGCCTCGTCTTTGCAGCAGGGAGTCGGAGGCCAGGGTCGCTACCAGGCAGCCGGGGGTTCGAGGCACGCCCCAACCGGAGGTTCACATACAATAAGTTGCGGCCCAGGGCGTTATATGGTTGTCAAGCTCACACCGCGGTGGCTTCGCGATGGGCGGATATGGGAGTAGAACGGACGATGAAGAAAGCTGTGTGCATTGCAGTTGGAGTCATGATGTTCGCCGCGTTGGCCGCGCCGGTCCGGGCCGCGGAAAGGGGTCAAGGCCGGCATGCGGCAGCCGGTCCGGAAGCCGCGTTCAAAAAGATGGACGCAGATGGCAACGGGACGGTCTCTCTCGAAGAGTTCATCAAGGCGCGCAACCCAGCGAACGATGAGGCCAAGCAAAAGTTGGAGACGCGTTTCAAGAAGATGGACGCAGACGGCAACGGGCAACTGACCCTCGAGGAGTTCAAGAAGGCGATAGAGGCGAATCCTCCGAAGGATAAGCCCGAGGGCAAGAAGCAGAACTGATTTCTCCTCCACCCTCCAACCCCGGCGCCCGCACTCCGGCCCTCATGAGTGCGGGCGCTTTTTTGTCGAACACGGGTGCCCTGACCCTCAATCTCTGAGTCGGCGTAGCTGCCGTGGTTCATCCGCCGCGCCTAAGTAACCTTTCCTCCGGGGACTCACTCGACCCGCGCGGGCACAGGGTCAACAGCGCTCACGGCGGCTCAAGCCAGGCCAGCGTAAAGGCCAAAGCGCGGAACGTGACACGGTCACCGCCGTGCTCGGCAGACCCGCGGATCAGAAGCGATCGGTGATGGCGCCCTCAGAAGCTGGGCCGACCGTATGCGCGTATTTCGCAAGCACTCCGCGGGTGTAGCGCGGGGGTGGAGGAACCCATTGCGCGCGACGCCTCTGGAGCTCCTCTTCAGCGACTTCCAATGTGATCGTTTCACGAATGGCGTCGATCGTGATCGGATCGCCGTCGCACACCAATGCAATGGGACCGCCGCACGCGGCTTCGGGACACACGTGTCCGACGACAAATCCATGGCTGCCCCCAGAAAACCGGCCGTCCGTGATCAGCGCCACCTCGCGTCCGAGTCCTCGGCCCATGATCGCCGAGGTCGGAGCCAACATCTCGCGCATTCCAGGCCCGCCGCGGGGCCCCTCGTAGCGAATCACTACAACGTGTCCTGGCTGCACACGTCCTCCCAAAATCGCCGCGAGCGCAGCTTCCTCCGAATCGAAAGTAATCGCACGGCCTGAAAACCGCTCCCCCTCCTGTCCGGTGATTTTCGCCACGGCACCGTCGGGAGCCAAGTTACCACGCAGAATCACGAGATGCCCCCGCGGACGGATGGGATCGGACAGCGGACGAACCACCGCTCGGTGCCGAGGATTATACGGGCGAACTTCCCGGAGGTTCTCCTGCAGCGTCCGCCCCGTCACAGTCAGGCATCCACCTTCGAGCAGTCCGGCATCGAGGAGTTCGCGAAGGAGTGGTTGGATTCCTCCGATCCGAACAAGGTCCACTGCGTGATACCGACCACTGGGCTTGAGGTCAGCCAGGACTGGCGTACGGCGGCCCACGGTGGTGAAATCGTCCAAGGACAACTCCACACCTGCGGCATCTGCCATCGCCAGCAGGTGGAGTACCGCGTTGGTCGAGCCTCCGAGCGCAGTGACGACCGTGATCGCGTTGAGAAACGCTTCCCGCGTGAGAATGTCGCGCGGGCGGATCCCGCGGCGAGCGAGCGCCATCACGGCGCGCCCGGCGGCTTTTGCGTCCTCTCGCTTCCTCTTGGACACCGCGGCCTGCGTACTGCTGCCAGGCAAGCTCATTCCCAAAGCCTCGATCGCACAGGCCATGGTATTGGCCGTGTACATTCCGCCGCAGGCGCCTGGCCCGGGGATGGCCGTCGCTTCGATGGCCCGGAGCCCGCGCAACGAAAGCTCGCCGCGCGCGTACCAGCCCACGGCCTCGAACACGCTGACGATGTCCACGGGGCGGCCTCGACAGCGGCCCGGAAGAATCGTGCCGCCATAGACAAAGATGGCCGGGCGATTGACTCGCGCGATCGCGATCATGGCACCGGGCATGTTCTTGTCGCACCCGCCGATGGCGACGAGCGCGTCGAAGTGCGCAGCGCCCACCACCGTCTCGATGGAATCGGCGATGACTTCGCGCGACACCAACGAGTACTTCATGCCTTCCGTGCCCATCGAGATGCCATCCGACACCGTAATCGTCGTGAACCGCATGGGCCGGCCGCCGGCATCCGCCACGCCGCGCGCCGTCGCGCGAGCAAGTTGGTCGAGATGCATGTTGCACGGCGTGACTTCGCTTGCACAGGACACCACACCGACGAGTGGACGGTGAAAATCTTCCCGAGTGAATCCGAGCGCACGCAGCATCGCTCGACTCGGCGCGCGTTCGATCGGGTCGGTGATGCACCTGGACCAGGCCCTGGGATCGGGGCGGTTCTCGCG
Source organism: uncultured bacterium (assembly GCA_900661335.1). Lineage (GTDB taxonomy): Bacteria > Verrucomicrobiota > Kiritimatiellia > PWTM01 > PWTM01 > CAACVY01. The sequence continues at coordinate 5,422 of CAACVY010000075.1, forward strand.
TCGTCGCGTGTTCATCGCAGGGCTCCTCATTCTATGGCTTGCCAGTATGAGGTACCGTACCACCCAACGCTGCACACGCAAGTGCCCGAACAGGAATCGGGCGTGACCGAAAAACTCTGCGGTGGATGGCGACGACCTTCCTGTCTGCGTGGACCGGAGCCTGGTGACCCGTCACCTGCGTCGGAGTCCAGTGCGGTCGCGCCTTTCCAAACACGAGCCAGTCGGGCGGGGACGGATCCCGGGGTCCTTAAGCCCAGAACGGCTCGATACGAGCTCTTGGAGGGTTGAACCTGCCCGGAGAACCGTGCGGAATTCCTTCCGCCGCATCGTCGGCGAAGCATCTGACGGCTGGTTTCCTCGCGTTTGCGCGCTGGCCGGATGACAGCGCGTGGAAATTAACGCCGTAAGTTTCACGAACCCTTGACATGGCACCGAGCGGCGAAGCCCACGGAAGTTGACACCGGGGTCTGGCGGTGGGATAGTAGGCTAGTTTTGGCTCGCCAAGACGCAGAAAGGTGTTCGACATCATGAAGACAATTCAGCCCGCTCTGGCAACTATCCTCATCGCGCTCCCTGCGTTTGCGCAAACTTCGCAAACACCCTCGTCTGGTTTTCCGGTACCCCCCGACCTCTTTCCCGCCGCTGAAGTGTCCCCGACGACCGTGGTGGCCGTCGTGGAAGGCAAAGAGATCCGACAAGCGGACGTGGATCGCGCCGTGAACCGAGCGCTCGCTCAGTTCGAAGGACGGCTAGCGCCGGAGCAGCTCGCCCAAGCCCGCTCGCAGCTCGCGCCGCGTGCTCGAGAAGAACTCATCCTGCAGGCCGTCCTGGAGGCGGAGGCAGAGAAACAGAAGATCGCTGTCAGCGATGAAGAGGTGGAAAAGACCAAGAAGATGTTGCCCATTCCACCCAATCAAACGCTGGACGAAGTGTTAAAGGCCCAGGGAATGACCGTGGCAGAACTCGACACGGAGTTACGGCGTGCACTCAAAATTCGGCGCTTGCTGGAAACCACGGTGCCTGCAACCGAAGTCACAGACGAGGAAGTGAAAAAGTTCTACGAGCAGCACCGGGACGAGTTCAGCGTCCCTGAACAAGTGACTGCTCGGCATATCCTCATTGCCGTGCCGACGAACGCGACCCCCGCCCAACGGAGCGAGAAGCGCGCGCTGGCGGAGAAAGTCCGCGCAGAACTCGTCGCCGGTGGAGATTTCGCCGAGCTCGTCAAGAAGTACTCGGACGATCCAGGCAGTCGTGATCGAGGGGGCGTGTACGTGTTCGGCCGGGGAGAAATGGTGCCGGAGTTCGAGAAAGCCGCGTTTGAGGGAAAGCTGAATGAAATCAGCCCGCTGGTGCAAACTCGGTTTGGATATCACATCATCCAAACTACCAACCGTGAAGCGGCTCGAACGATCTCGTACGAGGAAGCTGCGCCCAGGATTCGGGAACATCTCCAGCGGCTACGCCGCAGCCAGGCCGTTCAAGCCTACATTCGGCAGCTCCGCGAGAAGGCCAAGGTGACCTTTCCGAGCGGCTCGTGAAGCATGGGGCAGTGCGTTCCGCAGAGATTCGGCCGCGCCGATCAATGCGCGGCAAGAGGCTCGCGGAGTGTGAAGCCCGCCGAGGAGCTTGGCGGCCGCGGCTGGAACCAAGGGCCGTCCGGCGACCAGCGTTGAAATAGCTCAAGCCAACCCCGCGCCAACGCGTGGGGGATGCTCGGCTCGGCGGCATACTCCTGAAGCGTCTGGCCCCAATAAAATCCAATGAACCCAGCGACCTGGTCGCGTACGGAAAGCATCCAGGTTTCCAACTCCGCCGGCGTGCAGGCCAACGGGAAAATTTCTTCGATCACGACCGGCCGTCCCAAGGCGCCGTAGACTTTAATCGCGCGCGTGGCCCGCTCAAGTTCACGGGTCTTGGGGTACACATGAATGGCTGCAAAATCGAGGAGGTTGCTCGTGGCCTCGGTAAAGAACACGGGCGCCGCACCCGGAAAAACCATGGTCCATGGGATTTCCCCCACGCAAACCAGGGCGTCGCGATCATGCTGACGAATCGCCCGGACCAACGTGCGTACCCACGCGTGCGCCAGCTCTTGGCGCGCTCGGCCCTCCAAAGTTCGCGCAATACGCTGGACATAGAATTTGTCGTCCAGTGGGCCGGCCAACCAATCACGGGTGCCTTCCGCAGGAGGAAGGATCGGCTCATTCATCAGGTCGTAACACCACACTTCAGCGCGGCCCGCACAGCGCTGAGCAATCGCGGACCAGAATACAGCTTGGGCGGCCCAGCGGTGGGAGGTATCCATCGCGTCGTACCAGTCCGGGACGGCAGACTTGTCGTAACAACCGAGGCCCGTGAGGTCCAAATAGAGCCGGGTCTCACGCGCCAGCTCCAGGAGTTGCTCGAGCCGAGCCAGTGCCGCCGCGCGCGGACGATCGGGTGCGTCCATGAACTTGCCGAATTGAAGGTGAACTCGAACCACGTTGGCGCCGAGCGCCTTCATTTCGCGGAAGTCTTCTCGCACCGTCTCCCACTCAGCTTCCCAATAATCCTCCAGCAAGCGCCCGTGGCGGTCGTGGTCGTAATTGAATCCCCAGGCGAGGAATGGGCGGCCGGAGGGTTCCCGCACGAATGAGCGTCCATCCGAGGATAGACGAATGCGCTCCGGAGCATCGGAATTCCCCAAGGCCAGGAAGGCAAGGGTGAACAGGCCCGTCGCACTACTCCATGCCATTCGCCGCTCGGTGGCACCGACCGCCTGCATGAACTACGACTGTGTACGCGCGATCGAGCTCTGTCAAACCCCTTGGCGCGAGCAGCTCACCCTGCCAGCGCACGAGTACCTCACCCCGTGCTGAAGAATCTCACCCCCCCGCCCTCCACGCGCCGCGCCGTGGTTGACAGCGGGACCGGTTTGCCTGCATATGGCGCAAGGCATACCGCAAGGGCACTGGATCATGTACGAACGTACTTTGTCATCCAAAACAGTGTACGACGGCCGAGTCGTGCGATTGGAAGTTCACGAGGTCGAGCTGGAAGACGGGCGCCGGTCAACCCGGGAAATCATTCGGCACGCCCCAGCGGTCGCGGCGTTGGTTCGGTTGACCGACGGCCGGTTCCTGCTCGTACGGCAATACCGAAAAGCCGCCGATGCCTGCCTGGTTGAGCTATGCGCCGGCTTGCGAGAGCCCGGCGAACCTCCCGAAGCCGCGATGCGCCGTGAGTTACGAGAAGAGACCGGCTGCGAAGCCTCCCGGCTTGAACACCTCGGCCGCGTGTTTGTCTCACCCGGTTATACGGACGAATACATTGACCTCTTCTTTGCGGAGTGTCCCCCTCCCACCCGCGCCGCGTCGCTCGACGCGGACGAGGCCCTCTCACTGGTGACCCTCACACGCACTGAATTGGAATCGCAGCTGCACGAAGGTTCCATCGTCGACGGCAAGGCCCTGGCCGCCTACGCCTTGGCGTGGCTGCGAGGAATTTTGGAATGAGCATTGACTTCGAGCACGAGCTGAACGACGAGCAGCGCGCGGCGGCACTTGCGCCCGACGGCCCCGTGTTGGTCATTGCCGCGGCCGGGACCGGAAAAACACGCACGCTTACCTACCGCGTGGCCCACCTGGTGGACCGGGGAATCCAACCGGACAGGATCCTCTTGCTCACGTTCACCAACCGCGCGGCGCGCGAAATGCTCGACCGCGCCCGCGCGCTAGTCGGCGAGCAGGTCGGAGGCGTGTGGGGCGGCACGTTCCACCATTTTGCCCACCGCATCTTGCGCCGTTGGTCCGAGCGGGTGGGGCTGCCTCCAGGGTTCGCAATCGTTGACGAAGAGGATGCCAACACTTTGATGCGACGAGCCGTGGCGCAGTTGCGACAGGCCCATTCCCATTTGCCCAGGCCGGAAGTCCTGCGCGAAGCCATCAGTAACGCGCGTAACCGAGGTGAAAATCCTGCCGACGCGTTGTCGAACACGTATGGAGAGCTGCTGCCGCGGGACGTGCTCGAGGAGGCCGTCCGCTCATACACCGAGGCGAAGCGCGCCGCGAATGCGGTCGACTTCGATGACTTGCTCGAGTTGGCCCTCCAGTTGCTCGAGCAGCACCCGGATGTTCGCTCGCGCTATCAAGAGCAGTTCCTGCATGTGCTGGTGGACGAGTACCAAGACACCAACGACATTCAGGCTCGCCTCGTGGATCTTGTCGCCGCTCGCCACCGAAACTTGCTCGTGGTCGGGGATGACTTTCAGAGCATCTACGCCTGGCGAGGTGCGAACTACCGGAACTTCCTCTCATTCCCAACCCGTTACCCCGACACCAAGGTCTTTCGCCTCGAGACTAACTATCGCAGCGTGCCCGGGATCCTCGAAGTGGCCAACGTGTGCATCGCCGGAAATCCCGAGCAATTCCAAAAGACCTTGCGGCCCGTTCGACGAGGTGGAGGCCGGCCGATCTGCGTAGACCTGTTCGACGGCGACGAACAAGCTCGATTCGTGGTGCAGGCCCTGCACGAGCTGCGCTCCCATGGCTATGCCTGGAGAGACATGGCCGTGCTCTACCGTGCCCACTACCACGCGATGGAACTGCAGGTATACCTGAACCAAGCCCGGATCCCCTACATGGTCACGTCCGGCCCCAGGTTCTTCGAACAGGCCCACATCAAGGACGTGCTCGCGGTCCTACGGCTCGTTCGCGAGCCGACGGACGAACTCGCGTTTCTCCGCCTCTTGCAGTTATTTCCTCGCATTGGCGAGCGGACTGCGCGGTCCATTTGGCAAAAGCTCGGTGGCTGTTGGTCACCGCTCCGCGAGGATGACCGACAGACCATTCTGCGACTCATCCCTGCCGGGGCGCGCGAAGACCTTCAAACCGCCTTGGAAGCGCTCGGCAAGGTATCGGTCCCCCAGGGCCAGGCGATTGTCGAGGCGTGGTTGGCGGGCTTTTATCGCCGCTACGCCATGCAAAACTTTACCGACGCCGACCGACGACTCGACGACATCGAAGCGATGGCGGCCTTTATGGACCGTTACCGGACCTTAGGCGAATTTTTGGCTGAAGTTGCGCTGTTGACGAACGTGGACACCACGGAAGGTCCTACGGCGCTCACCGAACGCGGCGACCGTGTCTTGCTCACCACCGTCCACCAGGCCAAGGGGCTAGAGTGGCCGGTCGTTATTGTTCTGTGGTTGGTGGAAGGCATGTTTCCTTCCGCGCGCGCGCTCGAACTGAACCTCCCCG
>CAACVY010000074.1 GCA_900661335.1 uncultured bacterium
CGCTCTCCCGCCGGCACCACGGCGCGGAATGATGTCACTCCCGCGCGCTTCAGCGATGCTTCGACGCGCGCCGCATAGAGGGGCGCCACGTTGGAGTCGCTCACCACCAGAGCGGTCCCCTCGAAGCCGTGTGCGCGAGAAACCGGACCAAACTCGTCGAGCCAATCCGTCCCCACCTGGATCGAGTACGTACGCTCGCCCAAGGGAACCTGGACACAAGAGACCATGGCGTTTGGAGATAACCCCGCGGCAGTGGTTTGTCAAACCTCCCCCCAGCTCGGTGGCCCGAAGCGCCAGGCTAGGAATCGCCCGCGGGCACGCCCTGCAAGCAACCGTCGCATCCCCGAAGCCCTACCCATCCGCGCCCGCTGCGGCATTGTTGGACAAGCCTCCGCACGTGTTACATTATTCTCAGTGAGCCGAAACGGATGAAACCGATCGAACCATTCGACTTTTGGTACGCGGTCAACAACACGGAGATCCTCGTGGCGCCTAAGTGGATCCTCGAAACCTTTGGCGTCACGGTGGTGAACTATCATCTGGTCACCGAGCTCATGGACCAGGTCAACGTAGTTCGCGTCCGGGAAGGCCGGCTCCAAGCCGCACGCCCCGAGCTGATCACCCCGGATGAGTACGTGGAGTCCATCTTGGAAGGGTTCCATGAGCCCGAAGCACAGGAATACGCCCAGTGGTTGCGACAACACCAACGCGACCTGCTCATCCTCCGCTACGGATTCCGAATCCGCAAAGAGGACGTCCGCGAGGAGATCATCCACGATTCAATCGACGCGGTGATCGACCGGATCGCCCAAGAGCTTCGGAAGTCGGACCGTCCGTTCGAGTCCCTGGTGCGCGGCGTGGACGAGCCATGGGAGGTGTGCCTGGTCAAACTGATGGTGGACCTCGTTCAGCGCGCAGGTCCACACCACGCGCGCGCGCTGCGTGCGGATCCGACCGGTGCGAGGCACCGCATCGAGGTAGCCTTTCGCGCTGCCGCGAAGGACCGGAGTCGCATGGCCGAGCTGGCGGATTTGCTCCACCGCGAGCGATTGTTCGAGGAGTATCAGGACCGCTTCTTTTCTTTGGTTCGCGCGCACGAGCGTAAAGGATAGTGACCCAGTCCATGAAGCCTCCGGCCCGTGGACCGGAGATGCTCGAACGATTCTGTCGCCGCGTGACGAGCATTGAACAAGGCCACGGTGGCTGCGCCGGCTCTGCTCTCACAGAGCAGCCTTAAGACCCTCGCGAGCACCGCCGACCTTGCGCACGCGAAGTTGACTTCGATCGCCATCTGTTCGATTACCTCGGCTGGCGACCGTACTTTTTTCAGACGATCAGCGTCCCCCAACCGGCCGAAGCGGACTGGGTGGGCCGATTCTGGCGGCGGTGCGCCGAACCGGATGCTTTGGGGCATATTCCGTTGGCATTCGACGTGTCGCGCCAAACCGCTGCCATCACCGAACTGATCAGCGTTCGGGCTGCGCCGACGCAGTAAAATCTCTGTGCGCGGCAGCGGATACCGGACTCGTGGGATCACAGTTCCCGTTTTCGATCTGGATCCGCCTTGGGTCACAAAGGTCGGCTTGGATCATGTAGGCGAACGAGGTTGGGTCAGCCACACCGGCGTGCGGGGCCGTTAGATCCCGCTCCCACGGTCGTTCGGGTAGGCGCACCTGCCACGACACCACACCCGAGCGGAACCTCGAGCCCTTGAAAACGCAGGGAGTTCCGCGTTAGCTGTCTACGCCTCGAAGTGTCTGGAAATGTGCACCCAGAGGCCCCCCTTGCGATGTAAACGCGGGGAAGAATTGGGGCAGCGCTGGACGCAACGGTGCCCTTTCGCACTCAGACTGCGTAAAAGCTCAGGCGGAACTTCTGGACGGCTGGGTGGAGGCAAATGCCGAGTCGACGGCCAAGTTGAGGGAGTCGTGCTCGCTCCTCACCTCTCGTAGAGCAGGAACAGGCCGTCGCGTTCGCCCAACAAAACTCGGGATCCCACCGGCTCGCCGGAATTGGTGGTCGAATCTTGACCACCGGTCGCTCGCAACCGCCGGTACCGCCGCCCCGGGCTCAACTTCGTCAAATCAAACTCGTAACTCTGCCGCGACGGGTTGGCCAATACGATCCCTCGCTCGAACACGCGTGCCATCGCATTCGGATGCGGATGGGCTTCTAGCGCGTGTATAACCACGGGCTCTGCCCCCTCGAGCGTCACGACTAGGTCCACAGTCCTCGAGCCAATCCGCCCAAAGTAGAATGTAGCCTCGAACGGCTCCTGCGCGATCCACGTCATGAAGTCCTCGGGGTCCGTCACCTGACCGGGTACCACCAGGCGCACGTCGCGCCAATACCCACGATCGGCGACCGTGTGGTCCTTCGGTCCGCAGTCCGCCAAAAACCGCATCTGGACCTTCTGGCCGTCCCACCGAGACATCCGAATGGTCACCGGCTCCCATCGTGCCTGGCGAATATGTCGTTCGAAGACCCGCGTCCAGTGCAACTCGTTGGTGCTCCAAGGAGCGACCTCGACGGCGAACACGACGCCGTCGGATTTTTGAGTTGCACTGGCTGCCATCGCGACGGCGAACCGAAGCTCACTGCCGTGAGGGACCTCGACAGTACGCTCCCAATACACAGCCCCCACCGCGCCTTGAAATGGTGGGTGTACGAGTATGACGGAGCCTGCCGGCCCTGAATCCGATATGTCGGAACGACTCCCAGGTCGCACCACTGCCCCGCAAAGGCCACCGTCACCTGTGGTCGGCCCCCGTCGCACCAGGATTCCGACGCGATCGAACGGTCCCGAACCGAGCTCCACGATGCCGTGCACTACGCCCACTCGTACCCAACGGCCCGCTGTGACAGGATACTCGGGAAGAGCCTGCCCACTCAGAGTCGCAAACACGGTCAAGTGCGTTCCGGCGGTCGGAAGATCCCTCACGCGAAACTGCACAGGCTCTCCTGTGGCATTGGTGGGGATGATTCGAAGTCCTGCTTGCACGCGCTCGACGCGCACGGGGCCAGTGACCCGAGAGCTCCAATCCAGACCCTCCCATAAGTTCTTGGATTCCGTTCGAGCGAGCTGGATCACGGGCCCCTCAGGCTTGCCCAACCAGCCAGCCCGCTGCAAGGTTCCGCCGACCAACTCGTCCCAGATCGGCATAGCGCCTCCGCGCGAATGAACCGGCATCACCGAGTAACAAATCGCGGCGTCCGCCAGCACCGCCGTCGCGAACACCAACCGATGCCGCGACCAAGGTACCGAGGGGGCCTGAGTCTCGCCCGGCCGACCCGGCACCGGCTCGATCCACTTGTGGTTGACGTAACTGAACGCCGGAGGATGCCCAAACTGGCTCCAAAACCGCAATCGGTTCCACCCACCTGACCAGTCACGAAACTCCCAGTCCTCGAGGTTCGGCCAACCCTCGGACTCCATCCCATTGAGCACATGGAACCCTCGTTGCGAGCGAAGTCCACCGGGCCCCAAGGCACCATCAGCCAGAATCAAACGCTGGGGTCCCAAGCGTTCTCTCAACTGGCGAAGAAACTCTAGCACACCGCGCCCGTACTGGTTCGTCCCACCGATGACGCCATCGTCCTCAATCCCGTCTCCATCGGTATCTCCCCGCGTCACGTGGAACAGTACATCGAACTCGACACCGTCGAAATTGGCCAGCGGGCCCGTCGGCGAAAACCAACGAACAAAGTCCTCGACCAACCGATCCGCGCAGGACCGCCCATGCGCATCCCTGGGCCCGACCGCCGAAAAGTTATAGAACCACAGCAGGTGATTGGCCCGTCCCCATGGCCCTTCGACCTGATGCGCCGCGGCCCGAGCGGCTCCCGCGGCAAACGCCCGGGGCGCCGACCCGTAGCAATTTCGCTTGACCCGGATGGTCTTCCGGGCTACATCCACCGCCAACAGTTGAGTGTGCTCGAAGTAGTTCCAGTCGTGGCGTCCGTCAGGACCGATCCGGAACAATGTGATGTCGTCGTTGGACGTTCGGTAACGGCCGGTTCCCGTCCGAAAGTCCGATACATCTTCCACGACGATCTCGGTCTCCCCCGCCTCGGCGGGGACGTCCGATAGAATGCGGGTCGCGCGGCGGTAAATCCAATGGCCGGGGAAGTACGCCCCGTGCTCGAACCGGGGGTCGCGAGCATTGCCATTGAAGTGAAGCATCACCAACTGGTCGGGATACCGTGATTTGAAACGGCGAAAGAATTCCGCGTTTTTGGGGAAATGACCCACGATTTCTTCGTCCAGGCACTTCCCCTCGATTCCCATCAGCCGGCTAAACTCGTGCGCCCACGCCTCGAAGTCGTCGCTACGACGAGCGGCGCCTTCCGCGGCGCGGAAAAAGAATGCGCGAGGATGTTCAGGATGAAGGATCCGCAGTCCCGTTCCGGGCGACACCTGCGCCACCACAGAAACGGCCGCTGTCGTAATCCACGCGACAAGAATCGGCAAACGAGTCACGGCCCGTTCTCCCTAATACACCCGAGCGCCGAAGAGACATCCGTCATTTTCGACTCCAGCTGAATCATCGTCCTCTTTCATCGGCTCACGACTATGAGGAGGTCGGCGCCACGCGTATCATAGGATCTCCAAGCAATGGACATGCTTTCGTTCGCTACGCAGTTCCCTTGCGTCTACTTGGCGCGGGACGGCCCCATCACACTCACCCAGACCTGACGCGAGCGCGGGCCGTCGAACTCGCATAGGAAAATCCCTTGCCAGGTGCCGAGGCATAGCCGTCCTTGCGCCACGGGAACCATGACCGAAGAGCCGACCAACGTGGCCTTCACGTGGGCCGCCGCGTTGCCCTCTTCGTGCGCATACGGGCCATTCCACGGCACCAGCCGGTCCAAGGTGTGGATGATATCGGCCGCCACGTCCGGATCCGCTTGTTCGTTGATGGTTATTCCGGCCGTAGTGTGCGGCACGAACACCATCACGAGGCCATCTTCGATGCCGGCCTCGCGGACGGCGTCTTGAACTGGCGCGGTAATCGGAACCATTTCCGAACGCGCTCGCGTGGACACATGAATGACTTTCACCTTGGATCACCTCGCTTCCCTCATGGTGATGTTTGCACGTCCCTGGACTCGGGCGGTCCCACGGTGCTGCCGCGGACGCGGCGGCGCAACTCCAGGATCGTACGCATCAACCACTCCGTTCCTCGTTCGCCGGACGGTGCCACTAAGCGAGCCGATTCGTCGCCCAGCGAACGAGTCAGCTCCAGCGCTTTCTCGCATCGGGCAAGCGCTAACGCCATGTCCCCCGAAGCCTCGGCAGTTCGCGCCAGTCGGAGATACGCGTTGACCAGGTGCACCGACGCGGTCTCCGCACGGTCCACCAACAGCGTCCACAAACGAGTGGACTCTTCGGAGTCGCCCAGCAGTTCCATCGCGTCGCCGATTTGCAAGATCAATTCCGAATCCAGGTTCACCGTGCGGGTCAACGTCGCCCACGCCTGCGCTCGAACCTCATCCGCGGCGACCGAGTCGCCCAAGGTTCGCAGGCACCACGACCGAAGATACAGTAGATTAGGCTGCATCGGGTCGTCCAACGCCTGGAGGATTTCCTTGGTCAGCCCCACGCGGTGGAACAGCTTCACCAGCTCTGCGGCGTCGCGCACGGAAAGGCTGGCCAAATCACCGGGGCGAAACACGCCCTGCAACGCATCCACAACGTCTGCGCTCGCGGCCACCTGGGCCCAAAGCACCAGCTCCGCACCACGAGTCGGCCGCTCGGCACGGCTTGCGCGCAGCCGCATGAGTTTCTCGCGAACGCACGAACCCAACCCGCCCCGCCGGACCGCCCGTGTAGCCCGTTCCACAAACGCCTCGTCGCGGACCAGCGTCCATCCGCGCTCCGCCACCGCGAGGACGTCCTCGTACCACCACAGCAGCAGCAGGACGTCGCACAGGCTTTGCAAGACCCGTGCGTCCGGTACACGTTCCGCACACTCGCGAATCGTTCGGCGGGCTCCTTGCTGCAATTCGGCGCTTTGATCCGAGAGCCACCGCGCCAACTCGATAGGCGGGACGACCGCCGCCAGCTGCGCCATGCGCCGCAGCGCGACTTCCTGAAAACCCGCCGTGTCCCGCATGCGCACGACGGCACACAGTGCGCCCGGCCCGGCCTTCGCGACCAAAGCATCCCATGCCGACTGAGACGATGGATCGCCCGGCGAGGCGAGCACACGCTCAATCAACTCCCAGGGCACCTGCGCCATCGCCCAGCGACCCGTACTCCACATCTGGATGGCGGAGATCGCTTCTGCGCCCGTGCCGGTCAACGCAAGCGCGCGTACCGTTTCAAGCGAGGACGATTCCAAACGTTTCGGAACGTTGGACGTGGCCATGTCGCCAGCTTGAGCCGCCGAGGAAAGGGCGACCACCATCCACGCACTCCAGCATGCTGGCCACCACCGCCGACCCACGCGGTCATGGTTGCGCCCGCCAGAGCGGATCAGGTCGAGGAATCGAAGGCACATTAGGGGCCTAGACCTCCTTCGCGCCCAGCACTCGCTTTCAGCAATGCCATCAACGCACGCAGGGCGCGGTCCACCCGTTCATCCAGCGTCTCCGACCGCACGGGGTAAAGATGGACAAATTCTTCGCGCGTGGGCGAATGCCCTTCAATCCATATGTTCTCCAGCGCATCCAGTTGGTCCCAGCGAGAACCCTCTAAAATCTCAGAGCTGGAGAGATCTCGACTGCCCACGCGGCCACGTAAGTCCCGACACAGGAGGTATTGATCGGCTTCCGGGATCTGGAGGACGAAGTCGAACGATCCCGACCACACCCACCGCGCAAGCCCGCCCGCGGGCGGCAAGGAGAGCAGGGCGATCCGGTCGCGCAGGCGCACTAGGACCCGCGAAGGTCGAGTACCCGGCGGCACGCTGGTTTCAGACAGTTTCAATGGCCCCCAACTGAAGATCAGCACCCCCGCGGTCGGATCCCATGTGGCCGACACCGCACCTGGCGCCGACTCTGCACCGTCGGGCGGAAGCGGTAGGCTTACGTCCGCAGGCTGTACGCGCAACTTCACCAACGCGTCCGCGAGCGACACCGCGCCCAATGCGGCGGCATCCAGATGAAATGTAACGCCATCCGTGCTGGCAAACGTAAACCGTGCGTGGGGACAAACCACTCGGATAGGCAACTCCGTCCGGATTTCTCGTGAGATTCTCTCAGCAGCTCGCGCCACATCGGCCGCGAGCCCCCACGCGAGCGCCGCGGCCATCCAGTACCGCCACTGACTGAACTCGTTCAAACCAATGCATTCCTTCTGCGTTGGGTCGCCGCCGGTAGACCCGCGTTCCGCTCGAAAATTCGAATACAACCGACCCATGGGTCCGCCCGGTAATTCGCCCATGTGACCACCCTGGAGTCACCGGCCAGCACTGCCACTCGCACGAGTATTTCAACATGTCAGGGCTCCGATTTCTACCCGAATCCGCAAGCTTGGACCGATTGCGATGTTGCCCTCCGGTGAAAAGGCCGCCGGCATTGCGCATCCCAGGCGAGCGCTATGCCAGCAGTATCCAACCAATGGCCAAGTCCTCCGGGCTCGGAAAAAATCAAAGTTTTTTCAATCCCCGGAACGCTCGACTCCCATGTTGGGTGAGGTCCCAACCTCCGAGCAGAGCGAACGGCGATCTGGCCGCGAATGTTTCCGCTCCCCCAGCTAACAATCCCCGAACGGACCGCGAAGCAAGGGCGGTGCAGTGGACCACGGCGTTTCTAGGCAAGTGGGAACTGGCCATTCATACGGCCGGCTCCAAGCGTTAAAGACCGGCCCGAACCAGGGTCTTGAACCCTGCCGGCCAGCCGCCATGAAAGAGCTCCTCGGTGGGTCACGAGTACGATCACCAAAACCCCGCAGTAGCGGAATAGCCACATGCACGTCTGCATCCAAATGACGGATCCAGCCGCCACCGCGCTCGCCGAGATGGGGTCGGGTGGGCGCCACTTGAGCGCTGCGGCGTCGTACCAGCGATGCCCGTAGTAGTAGAGCTCGAGGTCCGGATCGCAGCACTTGGTTGAGTAACGGAAAGAACAGGATGCTGCCGAAGGCGCGGTCTCGTGGATGAGGCGTCCGTAAAGATCGTCGCCGTGTAGCGCAACCACTCTATTGCCCGCACTTCTCGCATGGGCGCGCATTGAGGATCACTGCCGTTCATCTCAGCCGACCATACTCATATTCAGTTCGACAAAGCAGCTTCCCAGGTGGATCGTCCATCGGCCAACGATCCACGACCCCTCGAGCGATTCCTGGCTCCAATTTGGGACGGGTGCGCGAGTCTTCACGGACAAGCAGTTGCTGAACGCCATCGAGAGCTTCTGCACCTGCGTTCGCCTTTTCAATCTCGCCGCGGACGCCAGCCAACGCCACCAGAACCATTGCCATCAGCCGATCTCGCTTTCAGCCCCCGTCCTCATGGTGCGATCAATCCGGCATGCCAATCCAAGCTAAACATTTCCTTTTTCCCGCAGGGAAATCAGCCCCTGTCCCGCTACTCACCCCTCAAGGACAATAATGCCAGGTTTTCCTGAAACTGCCTCAAAACAGACATCGTGTTCCACTCGGGTTTGATCGGACTCCTTCTTGACGCTGGGAAAGTCACGAAACGGTAACCACGACGAGCGGGCTTGAATTCAGAAAAATCGCAAACCAAATTCGGATTCACAAGTTCACCTAACCACCATATTTTCCGCCCCGAATGACCACACTATCACCGCGTGCTTTACGCGAAAGTCCCATTCTCGCAGGTACTGCAATGCCTGTCGTCTCCCAGCGTAAGGGTCTGGGAACCACTTCACGGCTGGCGACAAGCTCGTCGTGTGCCATAGTTCGACGCGGCAGTCCCCCAAAGTGCCCTGAAGGGGCATGGTCTCACTTCCGAGACAATCGTCCCAGCCAATCTGGTGGCGCCGCCGATCACCGCGCCGGCGATGGTCCCAATGGCGACGGTTGGCGCGCACCTTTCGGCGCTGACATCGCTGGCCGGGATACCTCCCACTTCGTAGGCGGCCGCATATGCCGAAGAACCCAAAAGCCCTGCACCCACAAGCTCTCGCACCACCACTCGTACTCCATCACCCTCCGCGCTGGACTGTAGATTGCCTTCAACCGTTCCGCGACCTCACCCCTTTGCTCCAGCTCTTCCCAAACTTTTCCCGCACAAACCTCCATGGCTCTTACCCCGGCGGCGCCACCACCCGCACTACCTCCCTCCCACGCTGGGTATTCACGACACCGCCGTTCTTGAAACCCGGACCCACTACCGAAAATGCCCTCGGATCTAACTAACCATCTCGGCCTGGCCCCCTCCTGAACAACTCCGTGCGAGCCCAACGATCCACTCCGCTCTACCCGCATCACAAAGACTCGCAGGCTGCGTCATTCTGCATGCGTACCCACGAGGAAACGCAGGAGGGATTCCAACCCGTCCGCGAGGACGGCGAGCCGCAAATAATCGAGTTTCTCCGGGGTGTCGTTGGCGGTGTGGTACCAGGGATACCGAAACGGCGCCGTGTCCGTGACCATGAAAGCCGGAATTCCACGGCGGAAAAACGGGTAATGGTCCGACCATGCCACGCCAGTGACCACGGCCGGCAACGCCGCCCAGTGAACCGGAAGCTCTGTGGCTCGGCTCAACCGCCGCGCAGCCCTCGCGATCGTGCGCGCCGACCCTAGGTTGCCGACCAAGGCCACAAAATTTCCACGTCCAGGAAACCACAGGTTGAACAGCGGGAGCGGATACCGCTGCGTGCCCGGCTCGTCGGAGAAAAACCCCATAGTCTCTAACGCGATCATCGCCGAGATTCGCTCGCCACGTTCAAGCGCGGAGCATGCGTGAACCTCGCTGCCCATCCATTGGGTCAAGAAAAACGGCGGCTCTTCGTTGGCAAAGGCCACAAAGCGAAGCGACCGACGCACCGGCCACCTTTCGCTTCGACGCATGAGCTCCAATAGCACGGCCACGCCCGAAGCGTTGTCGTTCGCGCCCGGCGTGCCCTCAGCCGTGTCGTAGTGAGCTCCGACGATCACCCACTCGTTCGAGTCTGTCCCCAGCCGCTCGGCCACGAGATTGACGCACTGCGCAGTTCGGCCCGCTCCCAGAGGCACCCCGAACGTCTCGTACTTCACGTCCCAACCGGCGCGCGACATTTCCCCGGCAATGTACTCGGCCGCAGCCGCCAGGGCCACTGGACGCCCCCATGCGTGCCGTTCGCCGATGCCCGCGGCGAGCGCGCGCACGTCCGACTCGAGCCGGCCCGCGCAAGCGAGCAGCGCCGGTCGGAACGGGTGCCGGAACCGGCGGCCATAGCTTGCGCGGCGCCAACAACGCCACCACGGCCAACGGCCAAGCGACTTTGATCCACGATGCGACGATGCCCGCCGTAGACGCGGCGGACTTCGTGCAAGCGAGCGCACCGGCCAGTGCCCGTCCCCACCAGCCCACTGCGAGAATTGCAGTCCATAAGATCCACCCGCCACGAATCAGCGCCCAAAAACCCGCCCGGCGGTATGGCAAAATCGCAAGTAGGATCAGCGCGCCGATCACCCACCATCCGGACTGGAACGGCCAGCGCTTCATGGCGGCATTCTATCCGGCATGAAGGCCACCGAGTCAACCCACCACGATTGCCCTCGCACGATCTCCATCGTGACGCGGGAACAGCTTACCTAGTCTAAAGCCGAGGGATGTCCCCAACCGGTCTTCGCGTTCAACTCCCGGCGCCGCCGCCCCAAGTCGGCGTCTGACATTCAGACTTGCCGTCGTGCGCGAATTCGGGCATCAAAGTCATGCCATGAAAGTGGGAATTCTCGGCGGAACGGGGTTGTACGAACTTCCCGGGATCGAGGTGGTCGGTGAGGTTGAGATCCGAACGCCATTCGGACCGCCATCGGATCGGTTT
>CAACVY010000073.1 GCA_900661335.1 uncultured bacterium
GCCGTACACAGCAGAGCCACCAGATCGCGCTCGTTTGCAAATCGGATCGTGCCCGAAGGTCGGCGCCCAGATCGGATGGAGCGGTCTTGTTGGACGCCGTGAGATGCCGCGGACTCTCGCAGCTACGCGGGAAGGCTTTGTGTTCATCGCGCATCGTTGGATGCCGGTTGGTTCCCACGGGAGAGTCCAACGAGGAACACCGGCCGAGTCTGCGCCTAGGGGCGCGGCCCAGCCCAGATAGCCAACAGCAGAAATGTTCTCACTGCGGCGCCGATTCGGAAGTCCGTGCCAAACGGAGGAACGAGTGGTAGAATTCTGTTAGGAAACCTTCTGACATGCAAAAAGGTTTGCTCCGACCATTCGCGATCGGCCTTTGGTGGATTGCGCTGACGGCGATGGTCGACGGACAGGTGCCGTCCACCGGGGTATTCTGGGAGGTATTCAGCGGGATCGCGGGCACGAAAATCCCGGATCTAACCAACCATCCGAGTTTCCCGGACCGACCCACCATCGAAGGATTCTGGCCGCACTTCGAAGGACCGACCAACTTCATGGATAACTATGGTGCGCGGTTCCGCGCGTTGCTCCTGCCACCGACCACGGGCTGGTATCGGCTGTCGTTGGCCAGCGACGACGCAGGGGTTTTGTTCTGGAGCCCGAGTACGAATCCTTCCGACAAGGTCGCGGTGGCCGTGGTCAGTAACTGGACCAGTGCACGGGAGTTCAACAAAGAGTCCGGGCAGACTTCATCGAACCTGTACATGGTGGTCGGCCAAATGTACTACCTTGAAGCACTGGTGAAAGAGGGCGCGGGCGGAGACAATCTCTGTGTGCGTTGGATTCGCCCTGACGGCGTGACCAACACGCCGATCCCCGGGCTGTATCTCCGTCCCGTCGGGATGCTCCCACCGGAGATCACCATCCAGCCGCCCACCCACATCACGGTCGCGGAAGGCGAAACAACCACCGTGCAGTTGGAAGTGCGGCGCCCTTTGAACACGGGATACCGATGGTTCCGGAACGGCGTACAGGTGGCCGTCACCAACGAGCCGGCCACGAGTCTAGGACCGTTACGGCTCGAGGACAGCGGAACACGGGTTTGGTGCGTTGCGACCAACTGGTACGGGCAAACCGTGAGCATGACGAGCACGGTCACGGTCGTCGCAGACACGAACCCGCCGGTCGTGGTCGACGCGCAATGGGTAGAACCTTGGCGCATGGAGGTTCAATTTTCCGAACCAGTGGACCCCACGTCAGCTTTGAACCCCGGCAACTACCAGCTCCCCACTGGGTGGTCCGTCCGTAGCCTCCACCTTTCAACGGATGGCCGATCCGTAATGCTGGAGCTCTCGTCGTTTGCGACGGTGACGGTCCAGGTCTCCGGCATTCGTGACCGTGCCGCGCAGCCCAACACCATGCCGACTACCTCCATGTGGTCGGTATCCGCGGAGTGGCCAGCGCCGCCCCTCGCACTCCTGCGCGGGAGGCCGGAGACGTTAGGGCCGTGTAGCCGACGCACGTCCCTGGTGTTTTCGGAAATCCACTTCCATCCACTGGATCGCGCGGATGGGCGCGATCTGGAGTTTGTCGAACTATTCAACACGCTCGAGTGGCCTTGGGATCTCTCCGGCTACCGTCTGGCCGGTGAAGTCGCTTATACGTTCCCGAACGGGACGGTGATTTCCGGTCGCTCCTTTCTGGTGGTCGCGGCCGCGCCGGCCGACATCCAAGCGGTCTATGGAGTCTCCGCATTGGGTCCTTACAGTGGGCGGCTGTCCAACGGCGGCGGTAAAGTCCTGCTTCTAGGGCGGCAAGGAGAGGTGCTGCTGGAGGCTGTGTACGATGACGAACTCCCATGGCCCGTGGCTGCCGACGGAACCGGGCATTCGTTGATTCTAGCGCGCCCCTCATATGGCGAAAGAGATCCGCGCGCGTGGGGGCCGAGTTCGGTCGTGGACGGGACACCCGGCGGCCCCGATCCAAACCGGACCTCGCCCTACGCACATGTGATGATCAACGAGTGGTTGGCCCACACGGACGATCCGCAAGAAGATTTCCTCGAGCTGTACAACGCGAGTACGCAAGCGGTGGACTTGGCTGGGTGCTATCTTTCCGACGACCCAACGACGAACAAGTTCCGGATCCCCGTAGGCACGATCCTCCCGCCAGGTGGGTTCATCGCCTGGACGCAGTCCCAGCTAGGGTTCGCCCTCGATGCCGCGGGCGAGTGGATCGTGCTACGCGAGCCAGATGGCCGAACAGTAGTGGATACCGTCAAATTCGGTGCTTCCGCCAACGGAGTTGCGAGTGGGCGCACCCCGGATGGATCCCCGTGGATTCGTGAGTTGTCGGAGCCGACTCCTGGAGGGCCGAACGCACGGCGGCTGCTGCGCCCCATCGTCATCAGCGAGATCATGTACCACCCAATCACCGAGGACTCGCGGGACGAATACATCGAGTTGTACAACGCGGGGTCAGCGCCGGTCTCACTCGGTGGCTGGCGTGTGCGGGGTGGGATTTCGTATAACATTCCCTCCGGCGTCACCATCCCAGCCGGCGGGTTCCTAGTGATCGCGGCCGACGCGACCCGAATGCGAAGCCGGTACAACCACCTGAACTCGACCAATTGCCTCGGGAATTTCTCTGGCAGTCTATCGGACCGCTCCGACACGGTCCGACTGCAGATGCCCGAAGACCTTATTACCACCAACGCATCTGGGCAAGGGGTTACGAACCGCGTCTACATTACGGTGGTGGAGGTACGATACCATGACGGTGGACGCTGGGGACGCTGGGCCGACGGCGGGGGCAGCAGCCTAGAACTCGTCGATCCCCGGGCAGATCCCGGATTTGCCCACGCCTGGGCGGACAGCGACGAAAGCTCGAAGTGCGACTGGGTCACCGTGGAACACACCGGTGTGCTGGATCTCGGTCATTCGTCCTACCCGGCGACGGAGCTTCACTTGCTTTCGTTGGGCGCGGGGGAGTACGACGTAGACAACGTGGAAGTACTCAACAGCTCCGGCGCCAATGTCTTGACCAACGGCACATTCGAAAGCGGCGCGGGGGGTTGGACATTCCGCGGCACGCACCAGGACAGTTACTGGCTGCCGACAAACGGCGTGGGTCGCAGTGGCGGGTTGCGCTTGGTGGCCTCGAACCGCGGGGATACTGGTGTCAACCGCGCTGGTGCAAAGCTTACGAGCACGCTGCCCAGCGGATCCATGGCCACGCTGCGCGCACGCGTACGTTGGCGGGCGGGACATCCGGAGGTCCTCCTCCGCCTGCGAGGCAACTGGCTGGAAGCCACGAATTCGTTACTCACGACGCTCGCGCTGGGTACGCCAGGACTGCCAAACAGCCGCGCCACGAGCAATGCTGCTCCCGCGATCGTCGAGGTGCTTCACACACCGCTGACCCCGAGCACGGGGCAAAGTGTCCGCGTGTGGGCCCGGGTAGACGATCCTGATGGTCACTTCGCTCCCCGGCTGATCTGGCGCGTGGATCCGTCCACCGCAACTCGGACCACGTTCATGCAACGTTGGCGCGGTGGCTGGTACTCCGCGGAACTTCCGGGGCCACCCACCAACGCGTTGGTCGCACTGGGCATCACAGTGGAAGATCTTGCCGGAGCGGTGCGCACGTGGCCGGATCTTTCGGCTAGGCGAGAGGCCTTGGTCCGATGGGGCGAGACCAACATGTCAGGCACCTTCCCGGTGTACCGCTTGTGGATCACGGCGGCTACGGAACAGGAGTGGCGGCTGCGCGACAAGAACAGCAACCATCCGCTGCGAGGCACGTTCGTGCTGAATTCCGACCGCGTCGTGTACGACATGGAGTGCTTGTACAGCGGCAGCCCGTTCCACGCTTGGAACTACAACGGTCCAATCGGCAGCACGATGTGCGACTACGTGCTGCGGTTCCCGGGGGACGAGCGGATGTTCGGCGCCACCGACTTCGTCATCAATTCGCTTTTGGGTGGCGAGGATTCGACCTTCACCCGCCAGCAGATCTGTTTCTGGATGGCCGAACAGATCGGAATTCCGTACTTGCACCGCCGCTATCACCACATGTTCGTCAACGGGGTGCGTCGGGGGCAAATCTGCGAAGACGTGCAGCAGCCGTCCAGCGACGTGGTGGAAGAATTTTTCCCCAACGACGACCGTGGACCGTTGCACAAAATCGAGGACTGGTTTGAGTTCCAGGACGACGGCGTGAGCTTCGCCAACGTCAACGCTACGTTGGGGGACTTTCGAACCACGGGCGGAATACGAAAGATCGCCCGCTACCGTTGGAACTGGCGGCCTCGAGCCGTCCGCGGTTCCGCCAACGACTTTTCGGAACTGATGAAGTTGGTAGACGCGGTGAACGCCACCTCCCCGTACCCCTATGAGGTGCTCGTGCCGGCGACCTTGGATGTGCGCGAGTGGATGCGTGTGTTTGCCTTGGAGCGTGCCGTCAGCAACTACGACTCCTATGGCTTCCAGCGCGGCAAGAACATGTACGCGTACAAGCCGGGTACTCGGCCCTGGCATCTATTGATTTGGGATGTGGATTTCTCGTTCGGGCTCGGGAGCGCCGGTCAGACAAACAATGCCTTGTTCGGCAGCGAAAACGACACCCTCATCGCCCGCATGAAGAACTACCCGCCGTTCCAACGACTCTTCTGGGCCGCGCTTTACGAGCTGGTCCAAGGCCCGTTCCGGCGCGAGGTGGCCGAGCCTCAGATGCTCGCGCGGTACGAGGCGCTGGTGCGCAACGGAGCGACGGGAGTCTCCAGCCCCACGAGCGTGGCCGCCTGGTTGGAAGGCCGGCGGAATTTCATCCTGTCGCAATTGGCCGACGTCGCCTCGCCGCTGACCGTTGCGATGCCGCCGATGGTGTCCACCAACGTGAATTACATGGCTCTTTCGGGCACTGCGCCGGTGCATGCGGACCAAATCACGATCAACGGAGTGGCGCGAACTCCCAAGTGGCTCTCCCTCAACCAATGGGAGCTCGATGTGCCGTTGGCCGAAGGGACCAACGTACTTACGGTTCATGCCCTCGACGCTCAAGGCCAACCCGTGTCCGACGCACCGGTGACGGTGAGAATCGTCACATCCGCAGGTTCTGAGCCGGCCGTGGGACGGGTCGTGATCAACGAGATCATGTACCAATCGCCCACCTCTGGTGCGGCCTACGTGGAGCTGCACAACACGGCCACGAACACTTGGTACGACCTGAGCGGCTGGCAACTCTCCGGCGTGGGCTTGACGATTCCAGATGGCGTCCTTCTCCCGCCCGGGGGATTTGTGGTATTCGCGGCCGATCGCGCACGGTTCGCACAAACGTATGGCGCAACGATCCCAGTGGCGGCCGAGTATCCGGGTGGACTGTCCGATCGCGGCGAAGTGCTCCGGCTGATCCGCCCAGGGCCCAGCCCCACAGAGGACCAAATCATTGACGAGGTTCTCTACGAGTCCCAACCGCCATGGCCGCTCGAGGCGGCGGGCCAAGGCGCATCGCTCCAACGGATCCATCCAGGCCTCGACGGCCGCCGCGTGGGTAATTGGGCCGCCACGTTGGGAAGCACTCACGCCGGTCCTACGGTCACCCTGGTCGCGGTCACTAATCGCTGGTGGTTCAACGCTGGCGGCACGAACGTAGGCTCGGCATGGTTCGCGCAGATCCCCGATTCGTGGCCCACCGGCCTCGGCCTTTTCTACAACGAGACTGCTCCACTGCCTGCACCGACGAACACCTGGTTGCCGTTGGCGAACTCCCTCGGCGCGCGAATCGTAGCCTATTACTTTGTCACGTCGTTCGACTTCGATGGCAACGAAAGCGACGTGGACCTCCAGGCCCAGTTCGTGGTGGACGATGGCGCTGTCGTGTACCTGAACGGTGCCGAGGTCTACCGTTTGGGAATGCCGAGTGGAGCGATCACCCATACGACCCTCGCGAGCCGAGTAGTCGGAGACGCCACCTGGGAAGGTCCAGTTCCCCTTCCCTCCAGTGCATTGCTACGCGGGCGCAATCTCTTAGCCATCGAGGTTCACCAAAACAGCACCGACAGCTCCGACGTAGTGTTCGGCATGGAGTTGCAGGCCGTTCCACGCGTGCTGGCCGCCGCCACCCCCGGGGCGACGAATTCCGTCCTGCGGTCGGTCGCAGATCTGCCACCGCTCTGGCTCAACGAGCTGGTGGTGTCCAACCTCACCGGCGTGGCAGACAACGCTGGCGAGCGCGACCCTTGGGTCGAACTCTTCAACGCCGGCCCCGCCGCGTTGTCGCTCGACGGCTGGTACCTCACGGATACCATGACCAACCTCCTCCGGTGGGCGTTCCCCGCCGGCACAGTGATTCCGCCCGGCGGTTTCCTCGTGGTCTGGCTGGATGGCCAGCCCTGGCAAACCACCACCGGAACGCTGCACGCTGCTGTGCGCCCTAGCGGTCCCACGGGGTGGGTCGCGCTCGTGAGTACACTGTCCAATCGCGTCACCATCGCCGACTACCTCCGATACGAATCCGCTCCCGCCGACCGAGCCTTTGGCTCCTACCCGGATGGCGACCCGATCCGCCGCAAACTGTTACGCGTTCCGACCCCCGGCGCTCCCAACGACGGCTCGGCCCCCGCTCTAGTCGTGAAAATCAACGAGTGGATGGCCGATAACCTTCGAACGTTGGCCGACCCGGCCGACGGACATTACGAGGACTGGATCGAGCTGTACAATCCCACCGACGACTGGATGGATTTGGGTGGGGCGTTCATGACCGACGATCTCTCGAACCCGACCAAATACCGAGTTCCCACCGGTGCCGTCGTTCCGCCGAAAGGGTTTCTCCTCGTGTGGGCCGACAATGAGCCTGCACAAAACAACTTCCAGTTCCGCCCGGATCTCCATGTAGGGTTTGCGCTCAGCAAAAACGGTGAGGCCATTGGAGTGTTTGACACCAGCACGCAGCGCGTGGACTCGGTGGTGTTCGGACCCCAGGCGACCGATGTGAGCGAAGGGCGATATCCCGACGGCGGCGATACTATCGTACGCTTGCCGCAGGCCACCCCAGGTGCGCCCAACGTGCCACCGACGACGAACCACGCTCCACGCATCCAGCCCGTCCCGAACCAAGCCGTATTCCGGGGCGCGACGGTGCGGTTCACCGTTCGAGCGACGGACGACGACGTGCCTCCTCAAACGCTCCACTGGACGGTGCAAGACGCTCCGCCGGGTGCACAGTTTGATCCCGTTACCGGCCAGTTCGAGTGGACCCCCGCAAGCACCGGGGGTGTGGAAGCCCACGCTGTACGGTTTCGTGTGACGGACTCTGGCGAGCCCCCGCGTTCGGATGAAATCGTCGTCTACATTGTAGTTTGGCCAGTGCCGACGTGGGCAGGCCGTGCGACTAGTTCGCCCCCGGTGCCGGGCGCACCATCGGGGTTCCGCTTCTCGACCGTGCCCGGTCGCCAATATCAAATCGAGTACACTGAACGCCTATCCCCCGCCGACTGGCGACCGTTGGCGGAACCGTTCGAGGCGACTGAAGAGACCTACGAATTCTTCGACCTCGGTGTCGTGAGCAATCGGTTCTACCGCGTAGTGGACGTTACACCGTGAGTAAACCACGAACGCGAGGATCCAAGCTCGAGTCCGCATTTCGCAGTTCGGCAAACTGATTGCGTTTCCGCTGGAGCGGATGGCGCTGAGGTTTGTCCCTCAGCCCTGAAGTACCAGAAATTCCGGCGGCGGAGCGCCGCTGCGGCTTTACCGCTGTGCTGTAGCTCCGCCGCTCTGTCGGCGGAGAGATCATAACCAACGAGATTTCCGGCGGCAGAGCGCCCGAACACCACGACGGCAGGAGACCTTGGAAACCTTGGTGCCAAGCACCGTCGCGAAGCTAGACTAACCCGTTGGAGGTCAGAGAGTTGCGATCGATTTCGAATCGCCGCTTGTCAGGTTTGGAGCCAAGTTTCTGGAGGGACGCGTTCCACCGCGTCCAGACGTAATCCTGGCCCAGGACGTCCCGGCCACGCACACCGGTGGAACGCACAGGGCTTCCGGCGGCAGAGCGCTGCTGTAGCTTTGCCGTTCCTCTGTAGCTGCGCTGCTCTCCGTCACCCGAGGGATACTTTTCGTTTTGCAGAATTCGCGCACGATGAAAAACTTTTTGCTTGCTGAAGAGTTTAAGTGTAGATGTGGCTTGAAT
Source organism: uncultured bacterium (assembly GCA_900661335.1). GTDB lineage: Bacteria > Verrucomicrobiota > Kiritimatiellia > PWTM01 > PWTM01 > CAACVY01. The sequence goes on from CAACVY010000073.1 coordinate 8,188, forward strand.
GAGTCCTCGTACACAGAGCCTCCGATGCAGGATCGTTGCATTATTGGGCGCCGGAGTCGCTTCCACGTGTGGATTGGCTGGAGACACACGAACGTACCGCAATCCGATCGTGGATGCGCCAGGCGCAGCAGACCCCTGCGTGGTGTTTCATCGAGGCGTGTATCACCTATACGCCACACTCGGCGGAGAAAGTTATCCGCATTGGACGTCCACCGACTTGGTGCACTGGGTGCGGCAGGCCGATTGTTACCGTGATCCACGAGGGGGGTTGTGGGCTCCGGACGTTTACGGTCATTCGGACGGGCGGTGGTACCTCTATTACACCGTCAATCGCTCTCGGCCAACAGGGACTTCCCGCGCGCCCGTAGAGAAATGTGTCGGAGTGGCGGTGGGCGAAGCGCCTGAGGGACCGTTCGGTAATCCCAAGGACCTTGTTTGGCCTGCGATTGACGCCCATGCCTTCCGCGACGACGACGGGCGCTTGTACTTGTACTATGTGGACCGGAGGAAAGGGTTCCGAATTGTCGGGCGCCCCATGATTGATCCAGTCACATTCGCCGGCGAACCGGTAGAGTTGATCCGCCCCGACCAAGCCTGGGAACGAACGCACGGGGCCGTCACCGAAGGCCCGTGGATGCTGAAAATCGGAGCGACCTATTACCTGATGTATTCCGGTAGCGGTGCCGATGGTCCTGACTACGCCATCGGCTATGCGACGGCGACGTCACCGTTGGGACCGTTTCGAAAGTACGCCGGCAATCCCATTGCGCGGCGACGAGACGGCCTGTACGGACCCGGCCACCATTGCGTGGTCGTCGGCCCCCGAGGCGGATTTTGGATGTTGTACCACCAGAAGGAAGACGAGGGGATCAATTGGAAACGCTTCCTAGCACTGGACCCGCTATGGGTAGACGACACTGGCGAGCTGCATACCCGCCTTTCCCGCGGCACTGACGAGCCCGCACCTTGAGTTGCTCGAACTTGCGCCCCGGTTCCCCGCCTCGCGGCCGCGCGCCGACTCGCACTGTTCGGCCACCACGTTGGTCCCCAGGTCGATTGTGATCGCCACGCGCCACGTTGCCGGTGTAAACCGGCGTTGTTCTCCGTGGCGATCTAGGGAACCGATTTTTGCGAAGTGTCCATTGTGGGCAACTCGAAGGCCATTAGGGCCGCGTCGTCGCGAAGGTACAGACGGCGCCCATCCCACGCGGGCAACGACCACGTCGGCCCGCAGACCTGCTCCGGACCAGAAAGCACCTGAAATTTTTCCGGGTTGGCTGCCATAATCAACAGCCGGCCGTTGCCTGCGAGTAACAGAATTCGGTCGCCCATTCCGATCAAGCCCGTCCAGTCCTGGCGCAGTGGAGCGCCAGAGAAGTTCTCTTGCGACCAACACCGACGACCGCTCTCCACCTCGACACACTGGAGCCGGCGCGATGGTCCCAGGCTGTACACGTGCCGCCCGACCACGATCAACGGGGCGACGTTCACCGCATTGGTCCGGGCCACCCACACCGGCGACAATGAAACCGCATCGCCCTCGGACGGCGGCCGCACCGCGAAGAGGCCGAATTGGTGTGAGCTGGCCAACACCAAGTCGCCGGCCATACGCGGAACCGTGATGTGCCGCCCAAACGCCGTGGTCACAGGGCACCGCCAAATGCAACGCCCATCGTCCGGCCTCAAACCCATCAATGCCGTGGCAGTGAACACAAGCAACTGTGGACGGCCATTCACTGTGGCAAGTACCGGGCCCGCATACGCGGCAGGCTCGTCGGTGCTCGCCCAGATTTTCTTGCCCGTGAATTTGTCTAAGCAGATGACTCCGTGTCCGGGTTGCCCTCCCGCCGCCACGTACAGGCGATCCCCCGAAACCCATGGAGCCCCCGTGTAGCCGTGTCGCGCCGCCCCAGTCGCATCCCCAACTTCTCCATGAAACTGGGCGCCAAAATCACGGACAAAATTGACCCGCCAAAGCGTTCGCCCATCCGCCAACGCCAGACAACGGAATTCCCCGCGGCACGACTGGACATACACACGATCGCCATCCACAAGCGCCGCCGCGCGGGGGCCCACGGGTAAGTGGTCCCGGAACACGACGTCCAACGTCACCGTCCAAAGTAGCCGCCCCTCGTTCGCGTCATACGCCCGAACCACTTCCTGCTCCCCGTCCATGTCGAGTTGAAGGACACGCCCAGCCCCGACGACCGGCGAGGCCAACCCCGATCCCAAGGGAGCCCGCCACACCGGTTGGAGCCCAGCGGGAATGGCCGCGGGGACGGGCATGCCGGGCGGAATGTGCCCATCTCCGCGAGGGCCTTCCCACCGGGGCCAATCCCATCCAACGGATAGCATCCCCGCCGCCAACAGACCGAGGCATCCACCGACCGGCGTCGCACTCATGCGGTTCATTGCGCGCCTCGGTTGATCGGCTCAGGCACCACCATGTTCGGCGGAAAGTCCGCGGCGCGAGCGCCACCGCGCGGCCCCAGTCGCTTGTTCATGGAGGCGCCCATCGGCGGATTCAGCGGGATGGACAGTGCTCCGCGCTCGCCCATGATCTCGTACAGACGCCGCTCCATGTCCCGGACGATGGCCTGATGCTCCGGGCTGTCGATCAGGTTGCGCGTCTCCCCAGGATCCTCCAGCAAGTCATAGAGCTCGTCCGTGTCCCACAGGCCGTAATAGGTGATGTACTTGTACCGATCGCCGCGCAACGCGAACACGGTGGGCGATTGCGGGAAGTTCTTCTCCCAATAGTAGACGTACAAGAACTCGGTCCGCCATGGGACGGACTCGCCGCGCAACAACGGCAACACACTGCGGCCATCCATGTCCGACGGCGGCACCAAGCCCGCCAAGTCGAGAATGGTCGGCGCGATGTCGATGTTGGCCACGACTTGGGTGACTACGGTCCCGCCCCGCACGATCTCCGGACACTGGAAGAGCAACGGAACGCGAATGGACTCTTCGTAGGCCACCCGCTTGTCAATCAGTCCATGTTCGCCGAATAAAAACCCGTTGTCGCTCATGTAGAAAACGGCCGTGCTGTCCTCCAAGCCGTGCTCACGCAACCACGATAAGACGCGGCCGATGCTATCGTCCAGCGCTCGCAAGGTCTCGCAGTACTGTCGATAGTATTGGCCGATGTCCAAGGCACTGTGGTAAGGGAA